>JAEYPL010000313.1 GCA_023410905.1 Pseudomonadota bacterium | reverse complement strand
ACTGAACAAGATGCTCAATTGCTTCGCGAAGTGCCCAATCGAGCCCGGCTTCGGACTTTCCGGCGGCAGCCGACAGCTCATTTGACAGTTCGTAGAGTTGCGCAACAGCCACATTGAACCGCAGGTTCTCGATGTTGCGGCCGACCGCATCCAATGTCTTGTGAGTCGCGCGCCGGAGTGTGAGCGCTGCGGGGCCGAAATCAGCGGGGCGCGGGGTGTCCTTGGGTGCCGCTTTCGACTCGATATCACTCATGAGGCGCCAGATGCGCTGGATGAACCGTCCGGCGCCCGCGACGCCGGCCTCCGTCCAGATGACATCGCGCTCGGGCGGGCTGTCGGACAGCATGAACCAGCGCGCGCAGTCGGCGCCGTAGTGCTGGATGATGTCGTCGGGGTCGACGAGGTTCTTCTTCGACTTCGACATCTTCTCGATGGAGCCGATCACGGCCGGCTTGCCGGTCGCGATCTCGGTGGCGCGGCGGGCCTCGCCCTCACCCTCGAACTGCACTTCGGTCGGCAGCAGCCACTGGCCGCTGTCGGACCGGTAAGTCTCGTGCACGACCATGCCCTGCGTGAAGAGGGCGGCGAAGGGTTCTTTCAGTTTGGGATCGAGGTTGCCCATGACGCCCATGGCACGCGTGAAGAACCGCGAATAGAGCAGGTGCAGAATCGCGTGCTCGATGCCGCCGATGTACTGGTCGACGGGCAGCCAGTAGTCGGCCGCGGCTTGGTCGACGGGCGTCTCGGCATCGGGCGCAGTGAAGCGCACGAAATACCAGGAACTGTCGACGAACGTGTCCATGGTGTCCGTCTCGCGCGTCGCTTTGGACCCGCACTTCGGACAATCGACGTGGCGCCAAGTCGGGTGGCGGTCGAGCGGATTGCCGGGTTCGGCGAAGGAGGCGTCCTCCGGCAGCTTCACCGGGAGCTGGTCGACGGGGACAGGCACCTCGCCACACGTTCCGCAGTGAATGATCGGGATGGGGCAGCCCCAGTAGCGCTGGCGCGAGATGCCCCAGTCGCGCAGGCGATAGTTGACCTTGCGCTTGGCGACCGGACGGCCGTCGAGCGCTGCCTTCTCCAGGCGGTCGGCGATCGTGTTGAAGGCCGCCTTGATGTCGAGCCCGTCCAGGAACTGCGAATTGATCATCACGCCGTCATCGAGATAGGCCGTGCCGGCCTCGATCTCGGCGATCGCACGGGCGCGTGCCTTTTCGTCCGTCGGCGCAACGACCGGCGTCACGGGGAGGCCATAGGCGCGGGCAAACTCGATATCGCGTTGGTCATGCGCGGGACAGCCGAAGATGGCGCCCGTGCCGTAGTCCATGAGAATGAAGTTCGCGACGTAGACCGGCAGCTTCCAGTTCGGATCGAGCGGATGCGCCGCGACGATACCTGTGTCGATGCCCTTCTTCTCCGCGCTCTCGATGGTCGCTACGGACGTGCCCATGCGCCGGCATTCTTCGCTGAATGCGGCGACAGCGGGGTTCGTCTCGGCCGCGGCCAGCGCCAGCGGATGATCGGGCGCAATAGCGAGGAAGGACGCGCCGAAAAGCGTATCGGGCCGCGTCGTGAAGACTTCGAGCTCAGTCTTCCCTGCGGGCGCGGTGCCCGCTTCCAACGCCCAGCGGATGAGCAGGCCCTCGGAGCGGCCGATCCAGTTCTCCTGCATGAGCCGGACCTTCTCCGGCCACTTGTCGAGTGTCTTTAGCGCATCGATCAGGTCGTCGGCGAACTCGGTGATCTTGAAGGCCCACTGCTGACGCTCACGCTGCTCGACGAGCGCGCCCGAGCGCCAGCCGCGCCCGTCGATGACCTGCTCGTTGGCGAGCACCGTCTGGTCGACGGGGTCCCAGTTCACCTTGCTCGAACGGCGATAGGCCAGGCCCTTCCCGTACATGTCCAGGAACAGGCGCTGCTGGTGGCGGTAGTAGCTCGGATTGCAGGTCGCGAACTCGCGGGCCCAGTCGAGGGCAAGGCCCATGGACTTGAGCTGCGCCTTCATGGCGTCGATGTTGGCGTAGGTCCATTTGGCCGGGTGCGTCTGGCGCTCCATGGCGGCATTCTCGGCCGGCATGCCGAAGGCGTCCCAGCCGATGGGATGCAGGACGTTGAAACCGCGCGCACGCTTATAGCGGGCAAGCACGTCGCCCATGGTATAGTTGCGGACATGCCCCATGTGGATGCGCCCGGACGGATAGGGGAACATCTCGAGCACATAGCACTTGGGCTTGGTCGGGTCGGTCGCCGTAAGGAAGGACTTGCGCTGCTCCCAGACACTTTGCCAGTGCTGCTCGCGATCGGGCGCGTTATAGCGTTCGGCGGCCATGGGGCGGACCTCGGTACGTGTTTGCGTGCTGTGGGCGATTAAGCTCGGGGCGTAATGTGCCCAAAGGACCGGTCGGGTCAAGGGACAGGGCGGGGGACACGGCGGTCAGGCAGTTGGGCAGATCAAGGCGGAGACGATGACGGAGACGGCAGAATCACGGCTCGGGGCGGTCCGGAGCCGGATCGAGAAGACGGCGCGAGAAGTCGGGCGCGATCCGGCCTCGGTACGCCTGATCGTGGTCTCCAAGACCTTCGGCGAGGCGGACATCAAGCCGGTGATCGGCGCTGGGCAGCGCCTTTTCGGCGAGAATCGCGTTCAGGAAGCCCAGGGCAAGTGGCCGGCGCTCAAGAATGCGCACCCGGATCTGGAGCTGCATCTGATCGGCCCGCTGCAGACCAACAAGGTCCGCGATGCCGTAGCGCTCTTCGACGTGCTGCACACGCTCGACCGGCCCAAGCTCGCCCATGCGCTCAAGGCGGAGATGGCCGCACGCGGCAAAACGCTGCGGCTGCTCGTGCAGGTCAACACGGGCGAGGAAGAGCAGAAGGCGGGCGTGGCGCCGGCGGATCTCCCTGCCTTTCTCAAGCTTGTGCAGGACGAGCTGAAGCTGGAGATCGAGGGCCTGATGTGCATTCCGCCGGTCGAGGAAGAGCCTGCCGTGCACTTCGCGTTTCTCTCGAAACTTGCCCGCGAGCACGGTCTCCCAGAGCTCAGCATGGGCATGAGCGGCGACTTCGAGGCGGCTGTGGAGCTCGGCGCGACCTACGTGCGCGTCGGGAGTGCAATATTTGGGAGCCGGCCGCCGTTGGCTGGGTGATCAGGCCGCCCCGACGATCGAAGCGGCTGGTTCGGAGCGATCAGAATTTATACGAGAGCCCACCGCGCACGACCGTCACGTCGAGATTAGTCGATCGGTTTACGGGCGTGAAGTTGCCTCCAGATGAATTTGACGGCAGGGGGCTGAGGCCGTCCTTCAGCGTTCCAAAATCGTATCGGAGCGCTTCCCACCTTATCAGCCAATTGCTCGTGTAGGCGTACTCCAGCCCTGCGCCCAAGACGTAGCCCGAGACATTCTCGGAAGAGCTACCCGACCAGTTTCTGAAGTTCGAGCCGCCGACTGGGTAGGCCTGCGAAATGTGCCCACCCGATTTGGCATCCGCAAACGCGACGCCGGCAGTTGCGAATATCATCAGGCTTTCACTGACTATTCCAATGCGGCCACGTACGGATGAAATTGCCTCCAATCGTAAGGAGCCCTTGCTATCCCATTGGCTGCCATTGAGGAAGGTTACGCCGTCGACAGGCAGAGTGATCATGCCCGGATTGATTATGCGAGTGGAAGAAGTCTTGCCTAAACTTCCGACGCTGAAATCGCCTTCTGCGCCGACGACCATCGGGCCGACACGAAAATTGTAGCCGAGTTGAGCGCCGCCAATGAAGTCGCTCGAGCCGACACCGTAGCTCCCAGGCAGGGCGCCGCCGGCGATGAGCGCCATGACGTCGGCGTTGCCGGTATATGAGGTTCGTGTATCGCTGCGGCCGTAGCCCGCATGGGTGCCGATATACAGCCCCTCCCAGCGCACTTGCTGGGCTTGCGCCTGACTGTCAATGGAGAGCGCGGCGACGAGAACGATTGCCGCGCCGAAGTGTGCCCAATGTCTTGTCATCAATCGCCCCTGTCCGCCGAATCGCTAAAATCATACAGGAAAGGGAGCTAGCGGGCGAAGGACGCCTGAACCTGGATCGCAACAAAGTCGCGACTTCTCAGTTGAATAACACAGACAACTGCAATATCGACCGCGCCCATGGGAAGGTGAGGAGAAACGCCTCGTTTTCCCGATAGCGCGCGACATCCCCCTGACATTCGAGGAGACGCCCCGTGGATACCGTTCTGATCATTGGTGCCGGCGCTGCCGGTTCCGTCACCGCGCAGAAATGTGCGATGAACCGCGACGTGTTCAAGACGATCCACCTCGCCTCGCGCCGCCTCGAGAGCTGCAAGGCTGTCGCCAAGCGCTGCAAGACGCCGATCGAGGTCCATCAGGTCGATGCCGACGACGTCAAGGCGACCGTGAAGCTGATCAAGAAGGTCAAGCCCGACCTCGTCATCAACATGGCGCTGCCCTACCAGGATCTGCCGATCATGGACGCATGCCTCGAGACGGGCGTGCACTACATGGACACGGCCAACTACGAGCCGCGCGACGAGGCCAAGTTCACCTACAAATGGCAGTGGCCCTACCACGACAAGTACAAGAAGGCCGGCATCATGGCCGTGCTCGGCTGGGGCTTCGATCCCGGCCAATCGAACATCTATTGCGCCTACGCGCAGGAATTCCTGTTCGACGAGATCAACCAGATCGACATCGTGGACTGCAATGACGGCAGCCACGGCAAGGCTTTCGCGACCAACTTCAATCCCGAGATCAACCTGCGTGAGGTCACGCAGCGCGGCAAATACTGGAAGAAGGGCAAGTGGATCGACATCGATCCGCTCTCGATCTCGGCCATGATCGACTACCCGGAGGTCGGCCCGCGCAAGAGCTACCTCATCTATCACGAGGAAGAGGAAAGCCTCGTGAAGCACATCAAGGGGCTCGAGCAGATCCGCTTCTGGATGACGTTCTCCGATAACTACATCAAGCACCTCGAGGTGCTGCAGAACGTCGGCATGACCCGGATCGACCCTGTCATGTACAAGGGCCATCCCGTCATTCCCATGGAGTTCCTGAAGGAGCTGCTGCCGCCGCCGTCCTC
>JAEYPL010000284.1 GCA_023410905.1 Pseudomonadota bacterium | reverse complement strand
GTGTAGAGCGGTGTGCCATCGGCGCGAATGAGCACGGGGTCGGAGAGCGAGCCGATATCGACCGTCTGCTCGCCGCGCACGACATCATGCCACGTGACGAGCGTCGGCAGCGGCGTCAGGCCTCGCGAAGGGTCGGTGTTGGCGAGCAGGAAGCGCCAATGCGGCTTCTCTCCGGCGGCAATGAGCTGGGCAATCTCGTCGGGTGTGAGCTTCAGCGCGGCGCGATCGTAGATGGGTGGCAGGCCGCGCGCGCGCTGTCGTGACCGGCGACGCTCGAGTTCGTCCTCGCTTTCGAAGCAGGGATAAAGGCGGCCAGCCTTCTTAAGCTGCTCCGCGATCTCATCGTAACGCGCAAGGCGATCTGACTGGCGCGCCTCACGATCCCACACGAGGCCGAGCCATTTGAGGTCGGTGCGGATGGCCTCGGCGAACGCCTCTGTCGAGCGCGTGCGGTCGGTGTCGTCGAGGCGCAGCATGAAGCTGCCGCCATTGCGCCGTGCGAACAGCCAATTGAGCACGGCTGTGCGGATATTGCCGATGTGCAGGCGCCCGGTCGGACTTGGCGCAAAGCGGACGGAGATTGTCATTGGGGCACCAGGGAATGCAATTTTAATCCCCCTCCCCCTTGTGGGGAGGGCATAGGGGTGGGGGGAAACCCAACGCTATTGTTCTGCAATCCCCCCTCCTAACCTCCCCCACAAGGGGGGAGGAATGGGTGCAGTGCCCGCTGCTGCTCACATCACATCGCAGCGCCACGAATGCTCTCCTGGCTGGATCAGTAAACCAACTCAAGAAACGTCGCCGCCATCAGCGCGCGGCTGCACCAGTTGCGGCGTGCGTTGCTTCGGCGCCGCGGCCTCTGCTTTCGGCGCCGCCAGCTCCTCGCGGAAGCGGTTGGTGATCGGGTAGCGACGGTCACGCCCGAAGCTGCGGCTCGAGATCTTGACGCCCGGTGCGGCCTGCCGGCGCTTGTACTCCGCAAGATACAGCAGACGCTCAATGCGCTTCACGGTCTCGGGCGCATGACCGCGCGAGATGATTTCGGGCAGCGACATCTCGTGCTCGACAAGACACGTCAGGATGTCATCGAGCACATCGTACGGCGGCAGGCTGTCCTGGTCCGTCTGGTTCTCGCGCAGCTCCGCGCTCGGCGCCTTCGTGAGAATGCGCTCGGGGATCACGATGCCGCCCGGCCCCTTGCTGCCGCGCGGCACATTGGCATTGCGCCAGCGCGAGAGGCGGTAGACCTCCATTTTGTAGAGATCCTTGATCGGATTGAAGCCGCCGTTCATGTCGCCGTAGATGGTGGCATAACCGACGGACATCTCGCTCTTGTTGCCCGTCGTCAGCAGCATGGATCCGTTCTTGTTGGAGATGGCCATCAGCGTCGTGCCGCGCGCGCGACTCTGGATGTTCTCCTCCGTCGTATCCGGCGCGCGATTGCCGAAGACAGGCGCGAGCATCTGGTAGAAGCCGTCGACTGCTGGTGCGATCGGCACGGTATCGTAGCGAACGCCGAGTGCAGTCGCGCAGGCGGCCGCATCGTCGAGGCTGTCGCTCGACGTGTACCGATACGGCAGCATGACGCAGTGCACGCGATCGGGGCCGAAGGCGTCGGTCGCCATGGCCGCGACGAGCGCACTGTCGATGCCACCTGACAAGCCGAGAACGACGCCCGGAAAACGGTTCTTGTCGACGTAGTCCCTGAGGCCGAGCACCGAGGCGTGATAGGCGGCCGCGTCTTCTTCTTCGAGATGTGCGCGCGGGCCGCTCTTGCACTGCCAGCCGTCTTCGGTGCGCGCCCACTCGGTGATGACGAGGGCTTCTTCCCAGTCCGGAAGCTGCACGGCGAGGCTCGCGTCGGCGTTCAGAACGAAGGACGCGCCGTCGAAGACCAATTCATCCTGACCGCCGATCTGATTGAGATACACCATCGGCAGGCCAGTCTCGGTCACGCGCGAGACCGCGATATTCATGCGAACGTCGATCTTCTTCCAGTCGAAGGGCGAGCCGTTCGGCACGATCAACAGCTCGGCGCCGCACTCGGCGAGGCATTCGGTGACCTCGTCGGTCCAGATGTCCTCGCAGATAGGCACGCCGATCTTGACGCCACGGAAGTTGATCGGACCGGGCAGCGGCCCCGCATCGAACACGCGCTTCTCGTCGAAGACGCCATAGTTCGGCAGATCCACCTTCAGGCGCACGGCGGCGACCTTACCTTCGTCGAGCAGGGCGACGGCGTTGTAGACTTTGTCGCCCTCCGGCCAGACGGTGCCGATGAGCACGGCGGGACCCGGGCCGAGATCGGTCGCAAGCTGCTCGACAGCGGCGCGGCACGCGGCGGCGAACGCCGGCTTGCGGACCAGATCCTCCGGCGGATAGCCGCTCACGTATAGCTCCGGCAGCACGAGCAGGTCGGCGCCCTGATGGGCGGCGTCGGTGCGCGCGCGGCGCAGCTTCTCCACGTTGCCGGCGATGTCGCCGAGAACGGGGTTGAGCTGGGCAAGCGCGATCGATAGGGAACGGATGGGTGCGTTCGACATGGTCGGAAAATAGTGCGAGCCGGGGTCCGTGCGCAACGCAACTCTTGGGCCTAGGGGCCAGCCAGGCGCCCCTGCGCAGCCGATGCGTTAACGCGGGCTACCATTTGTCGAGAAGTGCGGCCCCGATGATGGCGCCGGCATCGCCCCGCTGAAGGATGATCGCGCAGCCGTCGGCGTCCGATTGCTTCACCGCATGATGAGCGATCTTGATCGTCGCGGCAGTCCCGTTCCACATACCGACGGGCATCCATTCGCGCACGACGTTGTGGTAGGTGCCGATCTTGCCGACGTTCTCGCCCCGCTTGATCTTGACCTCGACCTCGCGCCGAATAAGCGCGAGCCAGATCGTGGCTTCGCCGGCCTTGGCCGGCTCGCGTGCCGCGTCGAGGTTGATAATGATGTGCTCTTTGCCGCTGCGTACGCGAACGCCGACGCGATAGGGATCGATCTTCGGCCCGGTAATCGCGATGGCCTTCTGTATGTCCGCTTCGCTCGATCCGAGCGCATGCTTGAGCCCATTCACGATCACTTGCGGCGTGTACACGCGCCCATCGCCGCGGACCGTGGCGTAGGAGCGCTGGCGGGCGCTGAATTTGGGGCTGGCCAGCGTGTCCTTCCAGCCGAGGTAATCCCAGTAATCGACGGGAAGTGTCAGCGCGACGACGTTGGGGCGTTCAGCGAAGGTCTTGAGAAGCGCATCTGCTTGAGGGCAAGAAGCGCAGCCCTGGCTGGTGAAGAGTTCGATGACGTTTACTGGCGCCGACGCCGCGGCGGTTGCGTCCTCCGCCTTCTCGGGGCTCGCTGCCACGACCGGTCCCGCCAGCACCGCACCGGCCAGGGCCAGTGCGACGTACGTCGACCATTCAGTCAGCGTGCGCATTTCATTTCCGTCCGATCGGGCCAGGGACTTCAGGCGACATTCCGGGAAGAGCGCGGAAACACGCTATTGCCGAGTGCGGCTCCGACGCGCCTGCTGCGTACCCGCACCAGGCGCGGGAGGCGTGAGCATGAGAGCAGTATTGCGAAAGAGGCGGCCGAGAGAGTGGCGGCTCGGAACCTGGAAGTGGTGTGGGCATAAGTCAGGATATCGCTCTTTGCGACTTCAATTGCGAGTCACGAATGCTTGACAAATCGGTCTACCGGCTGCCCTCAAGACTTGCAAATTGAATGTCTTAGCTACGTAACCAGTCTTCAGATCTGCTGCAGACCGCCGACGCCCGACAGCCACATGATGCCATGGCATGACCGGAGCGACGTGGCCAAGTATTCGCCATGATGCAGTTGGGATTTCGAGCTGCGGAGAGGGAGAAAGCATTGCGGCCTGCCCGAGAGGGGCAGGCCGCTTAGTGATCAAATGTGTTCGCCTCTGAGGATCTTGCTCAGTGAACGGAGACGGTTTGCTGAGGAGCCACAGTGTTGCTGCTGACGGGCGTCGTCTGCTGCTTCTTCTGGGCCGGAACGGCGCCGCTGCGGACCGGGCGCTTCTCCTGGGCGCGCTGCTTGGGCGGCTCGGCGCGGCGACGCGGGGCCGGCTCTTCCTGGTCGAACCAGGGGAAGACGAAGCCGGTCGATGCGCCAGACGGACCGCGCGAGCTCGTGCGATCGACAACTGCGCTGCCGCTGCTGCCGCCCCACGATGCGACCGGAGCTGCCGAGGTGGTGTAGCGATTCCATGTCACGGTCACGCGGGTGCCCGTGGGGACGCGGTCATAGAGATCGATCACATCCTTATTGTACATGCGGACGCAGCCCTTCGACACCGCTTGTCCGATCGACCACGGCGCGTCAGTTCCGTGGATGCGATACATGGTGGCGCCAAGATAGAGCGCACGGGCGCCCATCGGGTTCTGCGGATGGCCGCCTGGAACATGACGAGGCAGCTTGGGGTTCTCGCGCAGCATATCGGCCGTCGGCGTCCACGGCGGATCGACGCGCTTCGAGGAGACCTGCAGCGTGCCCTGCCAGCGGCTCTGATCGCGCGGTACGGCGATGGGATAGCTGATCGCTTCGCCGGGCTTGGTGACGAGGTAGAGCTTGCGATCGCTGAAGCTTACGATGACCTGGCCCGGGCGATGCTGAACGCCGAAACGGACGATTTCTTTGCCGCTGCCGCCGACCTGCTGGGAGCCGCCGCCCCAGAGCCAGCTCAGTCCCTGTGCTTCGGCCGAAGTGGGGGCCATCGGAACGAGGGCCGCGAAGGCCAAAGCTGCACTAGCAAGCAAAGTGCGGGGGAAAACGTGGCCGATCATTCTCGTCTCCGGTCGTCGTTCTCGCGGCCTTACAGGGCGCGGGTTTTCGATCTCATTTTCTCGCGCACCGAAGATCATGCCCGGTGCGTATTCCTATGCGAACCTGGGCCGGAGCAGGGCTCTGGCTTCATTGCGGCCAAGTCGAATGCCGCGAGCGCAGTGGGGGATGATGCGCAGGTCTGGTGTCTCGTTTGCATGGTGCCCCGTTATGCTGAACGGATCGTTACGCCAGTCCGGATTTGCCACCCGGCCGTTGACGTACGCCCGCGTGGTCACAACGCGCCATCTGCTGAGTCTGATCCCCCGCTATCGTGCGCCCCTTAGATCGCGCGGATGTGCCCCCACCCACAGATCGGCCGTGCTGACTTGGTCCTCGCGAGGTCCGGCTGCCAGTTCGATCGTGGTGTGTGTGTATACTGGCGAGCGTTCGGAGTGGATGCAACCGCGCTTTGCCCAATTTGGTCATCACGAAGGCGAGAATGCGCGTATTTCAAGGAAAGTGTGGGATTCTCGTCACGTAGCGCGGCGGCGGATTGCGGATGCAGGCGGATCATTTGTTTACGGATCGAGGTCCTCTGGGCGCTGATTGCACCGGATCGGCGGTTGTTGGAAACGTGTGGTCGAGCTGGGGACCGCATCGCCTCGGGAGCTGTCCGCGGCCCATATGATCTTCTTTTGTTCCAGAATTTCATTGACAGGAGGGGCGGTCAGGCGTAGAACAAATAAAGAACTTGGGCGGCCAGATACGGTCGATCCAACGTAAGGTGGATCATACGTAGTTCCGAAGAGCGTACCCTTGGACCAGGAGCACCGAGACCCCCTCTCCCCCCCGCCCTCGGCCAAGCGGATCTTCGTGGTTCGTAGCGATACGGACGTGAGTGCCAGTAGGAGTGCGAGTACCGATAAGAGTACGAGTAAGCGTATGCGTCCCTCTGGCGGCGGTGCAGTTGCCCCCTTTTTTGCACCGCCGCCAGCCCCCCGTTCCAGCCCAGCGCGTATCGCGCAGCTCAAGACCTTGCTTGCGACGCTCGAACGACCCCAGGGCTTCGGCCGTGGACCGGTCACGCATCCACCTGAAATAGCGGTGGCATCTGAGCGAGCGAGGAGTGCTGGCTGGACCCTTGGCGCTCCGGAGGTAGATGACTGGCTGCCTGATCGCCAGCTCGACGCGGCGAGTCTCGGTGAGATCAAGCCGGAGACTTACGGTGATGCTTCGGCTGCCCTTGCCTTTGCGCTTCTGCTGGCCGCACGCCGCCTTGGCACGGGTTGGGCCGGCGGCAGACCTTCCTCTGCATCATCGACCGGTCGGTCGGGTCTTGTCGTGTGGTGTTGGCCTCACAGGCTCGCGCGCGAGAGCGGCGGGCTTTATGGTCCGGGCCTCATGCGCCTTGGTCTCGATCCGGCGCGGCTGCTGCTGGTCGAGACGGCGACACCGGCCGAAACCCTCTGGGCCATGGAAGAGAGCATCGGCTCAGGGGCGGCCGCCATTGTCATTGGTTGTCTCGATGCCGTCGCCCTGACGCCGGCCCGGCGCCTCGCCCTTGCCGCGGCCGCGCACCGCACGCCAGCCCTGATGGTGACTGCGGGGCGCTCGGCCGCCACAGCCGCAACCTTTGCCCGCTGGCGCATCGCCACGGCCGCGAGTGCGCCGCATCCTTTCAATCCGGCCGCGCCCGGCGATCCACGCTTCAAGCTCACCTTGGAGCGCTGCCGCGGCACGGCCGTCGGTGGGGTGACGCCGTCTTCCGTCGTGGAGTGGAGTTATGACGCGTATCGTTTCCGTTTGGCTGCCGGCATGGCCGATCGAGCGCCTGCGGCGGCATCGAGGGCCTGAGGAAGTACCGGCAGACCGGCCGCTGGCGCTGGTGGTGCACAGTACGCATGGGTTGGAGATCGCCGCCGCGAATGAAGCGGCTCGTGCACTCGGCGTACGCGCCGGTGCTGGTCTCGCAGATACACGGGCAGCCCTGCCGGAACTGCTCACGCTACCTGCCGACCGCGGTCGGGATCGTGATGATCTTGCACGTCTCGCACGCTGGTGCGGCCGCTATGGGCCGACGCGCAATATCGATGGTGAGGACGGGATCTGGATCGACATCACCGGCGTCGCGCATCTCTTTGCTGCGCAACTCGATGACGATGGCGAACAGGCACTACTCGCCGATCTCTCTCAGCGTTTTTCGCGCCTCGGCCTCACTGTGCGGGCGGCATGTGCCGACACGCTCGGCGCTGCATCTGCGCTCGCCCGGTTTGTGTGCCCGCCCGACGGTGCTGGCGTGATTGCACCGCCGGGAGCGACGAGCCACGCGCTCGCGCCCTTGCCTGTAGCAGCCCTTCGGATTGGCGCCAGTGACGTGCGCCTGCTCGAGCGGCTGGGTCTCAGGCGCATTGGCCAGCTCTATGGTCTCCCCCGCGCCGCACTCGAGCGTCGTTTCCGTGCCCTGAGCCGAAGAGAAACGTCCGGAGCTGAAGCCATTGCCACGGTGCTCCTGCGTCTTGATCAGGCGCTTGGGCAATATAGCGAACCACGTGCGCCGCTGGTGGAGGCGCCGGCCTTCAGCGCACGCCTGCCATTCTCTGATCCGCTGCTTACGGCTGCCGGCATCGAGGCTGCACTCGAGCGGCTGTGCAGCGACCTTGCTAGTACGCTGGCCGAGGCGGCTGTCGGCGGGCGCCGCTTCCGCCTTACGCTCTACCGCTCGGACGGGACGCTCGGCGAGGTTACGGTCGGAACCAGCGCGCCCTGCCGGGATGACGCCCACATCCGACGGCTGCTGCTCGAAAAGATCGCCGCGTTCGACGCTGGTTTCGGCATTGACCTGATGACGCTCGAAGCGAGCGAGGTAACACGTCTCGATGCAAATCAGCAGGCGCTCGATGCAGACGTCGCCCGCACGCATGCACGCGCTGCTGCCCGGCTCATCGATCGCCTCTCGGGCCGCATTGGCAGCGACCGCGTCATGCGTCTTCTCCCTCGTGCCAGTCACATCCCGGAAGCGGCACAAAAGCGCGCGCCCGCGATCAGCGCCGCGCAGATGAAACTGCCGGCCCCGTCTGAAGATACTGTGCTCACTTTCGAGAGTCGCCGTCCGCCCTTCCTGCTGGAACCGCCCGAGCCGATCGAGGTGCTTGCCGCCATTCCCGAGGGGGCGCCTGCCTTGATCGTCTGGCGGCGCGTGCGCCGGCGGATCGTGCGCGCCGAGGGGCCTGAGCGGCTCGCGCCCGCCTGGTGGGCGGCCTATGTCCCGCGCGCGCTCGAAGCGGGCAGCGGCACGCCGCGCCGTACCCGTGACTACTACCTGATCGAGGAGGCCGGCGGCGCGCGCTACTGGGTCTTCCGCGCGGGCCTTTACGACACGGAGAGAGATGGGGAAGGAGGCGATGACAGCGAAGATCCTTCGGCCGACATGCCCCGCTGGTTCATGCATGGATTGATGCCATGAGGCCTGCTTATGCTGAGCTGCAGGTAACCACCAACTTCTCTTTTCTGCGTGGTGGCTCTCATCCTCAGGAGCTGGTGGCGGAAGCGAAACTTCAGGGTCTCGCGGCGCTGGCAATCACGGATCGCAACACGCTCGCCGGTGTCGTGCGCGCGCATGTGGCCGCAAAGCGGGCCGATCTCAAGCTGATCGTCGGCGCGCGTCTTGATCTCATCGATGCGCCGAGCCTCATCTGCCTGCCGACGGACCGCGAGGCTTATGGCCGTCTCTGCCGTCTTCTTTCACAAGGCCAGCTTGCTGCCGGCAAAGGCGAATGCCTTCTCGCGCTCGAAGACGTTGCGGCCGCGGCGTTCGGCCAGATCATGATTGCGCTGCCTCCCGAGGGCTGGAGCTGGCAGATGGAAGATGCGCATGCAGCCTTCGAGGCAGAGCTGCGTCGCCTCAAGGCGAGTCTCGCATCTGCCACCCTCTTCCTCGCCGCCGCGCACAGCTATCGCGGGGACGACCGCGCCCGCATTGCCGCGCTCGCATCTTTGGCCCGGCGCTGCCGTGTGCCGCTCGTCGCGACGGGCGATGTGCTCTATCACACGCCCCATCGCCGCCCTCTCCAGGACGTACTGACTTGCATCCGCGAGGGTGTGCGCATCAGCGAGGCGGGCTTGCGGCTCGCGCCCAATGCCGAGCGCTACATCAAGCCGCCGCACGAGATGGCGCGCCTCTTCGAGGGACACAAAACGGCGCTTGCACATACGCTCGATATTGCAGCCGCCTGCACATTCAATCTCGACGATCTCAAATACGAATACCCTGACGAACCCGTACCTCCCGGCAAGACGCCGCAGGCACATCTCATCGATCTCGTCGATGCCGGCGCGCGAAAGTATTTCCCTGATGGCGTATCCGAAAAAGTGCGCGGTCTTCTTGATAAGGAACTTGCATTAATCGCCAAGCTCGAATACGCGCCCTATTTCCTTACGGTCCATGACATCGTCGCCTTCGCGCGCCGCGAGCAGATCCTCTGTCAGGGGCGCGGCTCGGCTGCCAACTCGGTGGTCTGCTACTGCCTCGGCATTACCGCGGTGAATCCGACAGAGGTCGATCTCCTCTTCGAGCGCTTCATCAGCGCCGATCGGAAGGAGCCACCGGATATTGACGTCGATTTCGAGCACGAGCGACGCGAGGAGGTCATCCAGTACATTTATGGCAAGTATGGGCGCCATCGTGCAGGTCTCGCTGCCACCGTCATCAGCTATCGCTCCCGCTCGGCTGTGCGCGACGTTGGCAAGGCGATGGGGCTCAGCGAGGATACGGTCGCGGCGCTCGCCGGCATGGTGTGGGGCACGCGCTCAGGCGGAGCGCTGCCCGATCAACGGGTGCGCGAAGCCGGTCTGGATCCCGATGATCGCTTGCTCCAGCGTGTGCTTGAGCTGACCGATGAATTGATCGAATTTCCCCGCCATCTTTCCCAGCATGTCGGCGGCTTCGTTCTAACGCGCGGTCCCCTGGTCGAAACGGTGCCAATTGGCAATGCGGCTATGGAAAAGCGCACATTCGTCGAGTGGGACAAGGATGATCTCGCTGCACTCAATCTGCTCAAGGTGGATGTGCTGGGTCTCGGTATGCTCACCTGCATCCGCCGCGCCTTCGACCTGATTGCGATGCATGAGAACAAGCATCTGACACTCGCCAATCTCCCGCGCGCGGACGCGAAGGTTTACGACATGCTGTGCCGGGCCGAGGCCATCGGCGTTTTCCAGGTCGAGAGCCGTGCGCAGATGAACATGCTGCCGCGCCTTAAGCCCCGATGCTTCTACGATCTCGTTATCGAGGTGGCGATCGTGCGCCCCGGCCCAATTCAAGGCGACATGGTGCACCCCTATCTGCGTCGGCGGGATGAGATGGAGAAAGTGGACTATCCATTCCCCGAAAATGGCGATCCCGACGAGCTACGCAACATCCTTCACAAGACTCTCGGTGTGCCGCTCTTTCAGGAGCAGGCCATGCGCATTGCCATGACCGCCGCGCAATTTTCAGATGTCGAGGTCAACGAGCTGAGAAAGGCCATGGCAGCCTTCCGCCGTCGCGGGACCATCGAAAAGCTCGAAGAGAAGATGGTTTCAAAGATGGTCGAGCGCGGTTACGCGCGCGAGTTTGCACAGCGTTGCTTCAACCAGATCAAAGGCTTTGGCGAATATGGTTTTCCCGAGAGCCATGCTGCGAGCTTCGCGTTGCTCGTCTATGTCTCGGCGTGGATCAAGCATCATCATCCGGCGGCATTCTGTGCGGCGCTGCTGAATTCGCAGCCTATGGGTTTTTATGCGCCGGCCCAGCTCGTGCGCGATGCGCGTGAGAACGGCGTCGAGGTACGCCCCGTGGATATCAATCACTCGGATTGGGACTGCACGCTGGAGCCGGATGGCTCGGACGGTCGGCCGGCACTGCGTCTCGGCTTCCGCCAGATCGATGGCATGAACGAGAAAGAGACCCGCGATAAACTGCTGGCGGCGCGCGCGGCGGCGCCATTTACAGATACGTACGATCTCTGGCGACGTGGTGGCGTCCGCCTTGAGACGATCGAGCGACTGGCGGCAGCGGATGCCTTCCGTTCGATCGGACTCGATCGGCGTCAGGCGCTGTGGGAGGTCAAGGCACTCAATGGCGTGGCGCCGCTGCCGCTCTTTGCCTGGAGCGAAACGCGCGAAGCCGGACCTGAGCCGGCAGTCGCACTTCCGCAGATGCCGCTTCCCGACCATGTCGTTACCGACTACCAGACACTCCGCCTCTCACTCAAAGCGCATCCGGTAAAGTTCCTGCGTGGCGGTCTCACGCGACGGCGCATTTTGGCCTGCGCGGATCTGCGAACAGCGCGGAATGGGCAGTGGGTATCCGTAGCCGGCGTCGTGCTTGTGCGACAGCAGCCCGGCACGGCCAAAGGGGTGATATTCATGACCATAGAGGACGAGACCGGCATCGCGAATATAGTGGTGTGGGCGAAAACAATGAGGCTCTACCGCCGCGTCGTGATGGCGTCCCGCCTCATTGTCATTCATGGACGCGTTCAGCGGAAGGACGAGATCATTCACATTGTCGCCGCGCGGCTCGAGGATCGTACGGAATGGCTGAGCCTCTTGAGCGAGAGCGGCCGCGAGACGATGCCGGTACCGATCGCGCGCGCCGATGAAGTTCTCCGCCCGAATCCAGGTTCTGCCCGCTCAAAGGAGCAGCCGCGCTGGGCCGGCCATCCGCGCAACGAACGCATCCTGCCGAAGTCGCGCGATTTCCATTGACCGATCGCGGCGGCGCTGCGAGCGTGCAGGGTATGCTGCCTGTCACCGGGCAACGAGCGGATGACACTCTCTGCCATGATGCCCAGACGTTCTTTTCTGCTCCGCCGCGCACTGGCACTACTCCTCGCGATCCCGCCCCTCGCGTCCACCATCACTCATCCCGCTGCGCAAACACTCCCGGCTGCGGGCCCGACGCGCGCAGCGCCCGAGGCTGCCTCGGGCCGTCACAGCCGCGGCCTCGCCGTTGCCCGCCATCACATGGTCGCGGCCGCAAACCCGTACGCCAGCGAAGCCGGCCGCGAAATCCTGCGCGTGGGCGGTAGCGCAGTGGATGCCGCTGTGGCCGTGCAACTTGTGCTGAATCTCGTCGAGCCGCAGTCATCGGGCATCGGCGGCGGTGCCTTTCTCCTCCACTTCGATGCCGCGACGCGTACGCTCAAGACGTATGACGGCCGCGAGACGGCGCCTGCCGCTGCTCAGCCAAACCGCTTTCTCGACGCGGATGGAAAGCCGATTTCTTTTGCGAAGGCCATTGGCTCGGGAGCGGCCGTCGGCGTTCCCGGTGTGCTCGCCCTGATGGAGCATGTACATCGCCAGCATGGCCGCCTGCCGTGGGCGCGGCTTTTTGCGCCCGCGATCGCGCTCGCGCGTGACGGTTTCCTCGTCTCGCCGCGACTTACCCTGCTGCTCGACTGGATGGGCCCCGAGGCATTCTCATCGGCGGCACGTCACTATTTCTTCGATGCGAGCGGCAAGGCGTGGGCACCGGGCCATCGGCTCCGCAATCCAGAGTTCGCCGAAACGCTGGAGTTGATCGCGCGCGACGGTGCGCGTGCGCTCCACGATGGACCGCTCGCCGATCGTGTCATCGAGGCGGTCGCGAGCGGACCCGCGCCGGTCGGAGACATCACGCGAGCCGACCTCGCAGGCTATCAGCCGCGCGAGCGCGAGCCCGTGTGCGTGCCTTATCGCGATTTCAACGTTTGCGGCATGGGGCCGCCGTCTTCGGGCGCGCATACGGTCGGCCAGACCCTGCGGCTGGTCGAGCCGTTCGATCTTGGCCGGGGGCCGAGTGCAGCGCTCAATGCGCGCGCGCTCCACATCATCGCGGAAGCGCAGAAGCTCGCCTATGCGGACCGCAACCGCTATCTCGCGGATTCCGATTTCGTGAAGATTCCGCCAGGGCTGTTGGGGACGCACTACCTCGAGCGCCGTCGTGCGCTCATTGCGCCGCTCAGCGCAGCCGGCCGCGTTGAAGCCGGCAACCCTGGCGCCGATGGTGCGTACCTTTTCGGCGATGACGCCACGCAGGAGGCTTCGGGCACGAGCCACATCTCGATCGTCGATGGCGCAGGCAATGCCGTATCCATGACGACGACAATCGAGGCTGCGTTCGGTTCGCGTATCTGGGCGGCGGGGTTCCTGCTCAACAATGAGCTGACTGACTTCTCGTTCCGCCCTGCTGACGCGCAGGGACGCCCGATCGCCAATCGCGTGGCCGGCGGTAAGCGACCACGCAGCTCCATGGCGCCGACGATCGTTCTCGACGCGGATGGACAGCTGAAAGCTGTCATGGGCTCTCCGGGCGGCAGCCGCATCATTCTCTATGTGGTCAAGTCGCTCGTGGCGCTGATCGACTGGGAAATGAATGCGCAGGAGGCAGTGGCGCTCGCGAACTTCGGCAGCCAGGGGCGCGCCTTCGAGCTCGAATCGACCACCGCGTCCGCTTATGACGTGCTCACGCGGCCATGGGCGTGGGGTTCGACGATCTGGCAGGCGCTGCGACTGAAGCCGCTGGGCCACCGTATCGACTTCGACCTCATGACCTCCGGAACGCACATCGTCGTGCGCCGCGGACCCAATCACCTGGAAGGTGGGGCGGATCCACGACGTGAGGGCGTGGCACTCGGCGATTGAGCGCCGTCAGGTCTTCATCTTTGGATCAAGCCAGTCGCGCAGCGCGTCGCCGAAGAGATTGAAGCCGAACACGGCGAGCGTGATGGCGAGGCCCGGGAAGATCGCGACCCACGGTGCACTTTCGGCGTACTCCTGCGCACCGCCGCGCAGCATGAGACCCCACGCAGGGACCGGCTCCTGAACGCCGAGGCCGAGATAGGAAAGCGAGGCCTCGATCAGAATGGCCTGGCCGACCTGCGCGGTGAGAATGATCAGGAACGGCGCCATGACGTTCGGCATCATGTGGCGGAAGATGATGCGCGAATGACTGAAGCCGTTTGCGCGCGCGGCGTCGACGTACGGCATCTCGCGAATGGCAAGCGCGCTCGCGCGCACGATGCGGGCAGCACGCGGCACCACAGGGATCGTGATGGCGATGATCACGTTCGTGATGCCGGTGCCGAAGATAGCGACGACGGCGAGGGCGAGAATGATCAGCGGGAACGCCATGAAGACATCCATGACGCGCTGGAAGAGCAGGTCGAAGCGCCCACCGAAGTAGGCTGAAGTCACGCCGAGGATGAGCCCGAGGAAGCAGCCGATAAATGACGACACGAAGCCGACGAGCAAGGCCGTGCGCGCACCGTAGATAATGCGCGACAGGAGATCGCGACCGAACTGGTCTGTCCCGAGCCAATGCTCCCAATCGGGCGCGGCCAGCATGGCGCCAAAATCGTTCGCTGTCGGGTCGTAGCTCGTGAGAAGCGGCGCGAAGATCGCCATCACGCACATGGTGACGACGATGAAGCCACCGAAGGCGCCGAGGGGATTTCCGCGGCAGAACGATCGAAGCGCGCCGAGCAGAGTCGGCTTGCGCGGGATGTCTTCGACGACGGTTCCGGGGGTGACAGTCTCTGTGGCCATGTCGCCCTCCGGTCAGCGGCTGTAGCGAATGCGCGGATCGAGCCACGCATAGCAGATGTCGACCACGAAGTTCGTGAAGGCGAAGATGGCAACCACCATCATCACGAGGAACTGGGTCATGGCGTAGTCGTGATTGAGCACCGACTCGACGAACAACTTGCCGAGGCCGTTCAAATTGAAAACCTGCTCGGTGACGACGAGCCCGCCCATGAGGAATGCAAACTCGATGCCGACGACAGTCACGACCGGCAGCAGCGCGTTGCGCAGCGCATGGCGATTGATGACGAGCTTCTCGTACAGGCCCTTGGCGCGCGCGGTGCGAACGTAATCTTCGCGCAGCACCTCGAGCAGCGCTGACCTCGTCATGCGCGTCGCGACGGCGGAGTAGCGATAGCCCGTGGCCAGTGCTGGCCAGATCAGCATCGAGAGATTGTACCAGGGATCCTGCCAGATCGGCACGTAGCGGATCGGAGGCATCCACGGCATACCGAACAACGCCTTACTGGTCACGAGAATGCCAAGGATGATCAGGATGCCGAGCCAGAACGACGGCATCGCGATGCCCGCAATCGTGAACGTGCGGACGAAATAATCGATCCAGGTGTTCTGCTTTACCGCGGCAATCGTGCCGAGCGGGATCGCAATCAGGATGGCTGTCAGCGTCGCCATGATCGCGACCTGAAGCGAAAGCTGGAAGCGCAGAGCGATCTCATCGACGATGGGCCGGTTCGTCCACATGGACTTGCCGAAGTCGAACGTCACGAGGCCTTTGATGAAGGTCCAGAACTGCATAAGCATCGGCTGATCGAGGCCGAGCTCGCGTCGGCAGTTGTTCAGCACGTCCTGCGCGACCGAGCCACCGCCCGCCGCGAGCCGGAGAAAGCAGATATCGCCGGGGATGGTCCGCATGAGCAGGAATATGAGAACCGCCGCGCCGAACAGCGTCGGGATCATGAGCAGGAGTCGCTTGATCACGTAGCGCAGCATGGTGGTCCAGATTCCCGTGATGTTTGCTTGGTCAAGGGCCACGGCCTAGAGGCCGTGGCCCATTTTGTCTGTGCTCAGTTCCGTCCGATCACTTGTCGAGCCAGACCACGTCGAGCTGATTGTTGATGTAATGGCTCGAGCTCACCTTCCACCCCTTCATGTACGAACGGTGCGGAATGATGCGGTACCACCACAGCGAGATCGAGTTGTGGGCTTCCTCGTCGAGCACGATGCGCTCGAACTCACGCATGATCTTGCGCTGCTCGCCGACATCCGCCGTCTGGTTCATCTTGGCGTGCATGTCTTCGATCTTCTGGTTCTTGTAACGGCCGTACTGGTCGCCGGCGGCAACACCGAGGAACTTCGATGTGTCGGCCAGCGGATTGACGACCGACTGGCAGTTGAAGTCGAGAGCGACATCGAAGTTGCCTGAGCGAAGCTGGGCATAGAAGGGCCCAGTCGCCTCTGCCTTCTGCGTGACCTCGACGCCGATCTGCTTCCACTGATCGATCAGCCATGTGCCGACGATGGTGTAGGGCTGGTCAACGGCGCGGTTGGCGAGGGTGAACTTGAGGTTCTCCTGCCCGGCTTCCTTGAGAAGGCGGCGAGCTTCCTCGCGCGACTTCTTGATGTCGGGCCAGTAGCCGGCCATCTTCTGCAGCTCTTCCTTGGTTGCTGCAAGCGGATGGTTCGGAAACACGATACCGCCGACCGTCTTCACGATTGCGATCTTGGAGAGAGCTTCCGCTCCGCCCCAGCGATCGACTGCCAGGGTCAGCGCACGGCGCACGCGAGCATCGTCGAACGGCTTGCGCTCGTGGTTCGGCGACGTGATCAGCAGACAGTTCCAGTCGCTCTCCTGGACGGTGATGTCCTTGCCGAGTGCGGCGACGAGATCGTCACGGCTCTTGGGCGGAAGGCCACGGAACTCGACGGCAGCCTGATCGCCGCGAATGGCCTGGACGCGGAGCGTCTGGGTCTTCGCGAAGATGGCCTCGAAGCCATCGAGATAGGGCTGGCCCTTGTGGTGATAGTTCTCGTACCGCTTGCCGGTGATGCGAGCGCCGGCTTCACGCACGTCGAACACGAACGGGCCAGAGCCCATCACGTTCTGCTCGTACCAGCGCGGATCCGCATCCAGCTTCGCCTTCGAGTAGATGAAGTGGAACGGTGCGGCGAGCGCCGGGATGAACGCGCCAGAAGGATGCTTCAGCTTGAAGACAATGGTGTCGGCATCCGGGGCGGTGACGCTCTCGACCATCGAGAGCTGAGCCTGACGGGCGCTCGAGATGCCTTCCTTCGGGAAGATGATCCGCTGGAACGTCGCAAGTACATCCGCCGATGTCAGCGGCGTGCCGTCGTGGAACTTTAGACCCTGGCGGATCTTGAATGTGAAGGTCTTGCCGTCGTCCGTGGGGGACGGCATCTCTGTGCAGATATCGCACTGGAACTTCGCAGGATTGTCGGGGTCCTGCGGATCGGGGCGGATGAGCACGCTGTAGAACGGTGCGATCGGATGGATCAGCGCGAATGTCGTCTCACGGTGGCCATCGAAGCTCGGCGGCTCATCGGGAACGACGAATTTGAGAACGCCGCCCCGCTTGGGCTCTTGAGCCTGGGGTGCCCCCAGACCTGCGACCGCAAACGCGGCCGCGAGCGGTAGTGCCAATACGCTTGTCTTCCACTTCATTGCCAGTCCTCCTCGGTAAACCCTTAAACTAGGCTTTCCATTCTTCGCTTCCTTCCGTATTGCGGTCGAAGTCGAGCGCGTCGCGAATAATGAGCGGCACCCGTTTGCGACGACCTACACCTCGCTGCAGGCCACCCAATGCTGGGGGCCGAGTTCGCGCAGCGCGGGTATTTCCTTGCGGCAGTTCTCGACCGCGATTGGGCAGCGTGGATTGAATACGCAGCCGGGCGGCGGGCGCAGAGGGCTCGGCAGCTCGCCGGTGATGATGCGGCGCGGGCGCGTGCGCTCGATGACCGGATCGGGAATCGGGGCGGCGGCAAGCAGCGCCTGCGTGTAGGGATGCTTCGGATGGGCGAACAGCTCGTCGGCCGGCGCGTACTCGACGATCTTGCCAAGGTACATCACTGCCACTTTGTGCGAGATGTGGCGGACGACAGCGAGATCGTGCGCGATGAAAAGATAGCTGAGGCCGAGTTTCTGCTGCAGGCTTTCCAGCAGATTGATGACCTGCCCCTGGATGGAAACGTCCAGCGCGGAAACCGCCTCGTCGCACACGATGAATTTCGGATTGACCGAAAGGGCGCGCGCGATGCCGACGCGCTGGCGCTGACCGCCGGAAAGCTGATGCGGATAGCGATCCGCCATGTAGCCGTGCAGGCCGACCAGCGACAGCAGCTCGGCCACGCGATCGTGGATCTTTTCCTTTGGCAGGATCTTATGGACGCTCATCGGCTCGCCGATGATGTCGCCGACAGTCATGCGCGGATTGAGCGATGAGAAGGGATCCTGGAAGATCACCTGCATTTTCTTGCGCACGGCGAGCATTTCATCGCTGCCGGCATTGGCGAGATCGGCGCCCTCGAAGAGGATCTTGCCGTCCGTCGGATCATCGAGGCGGAGCACGACACGCCCGAGCGTGGACTTGCCGCAGCCCGACTCGCCGACGAGGCCGAGTGTCTCGCCGGGCGCGATGTCGAGCGTTATCTTGTTTACGGCGCGCACGAGTTTCTTCGGTTGGAAGAGACCGCCGCTGATCGGGAAGAACTTCGTCACATCCTTGAGCTGAAGGATGGGGCCGGTCGCACCATTCGCGACAGCGCCGATCGCCTCGTGGCTGGCTGCCACAGGTTTGTCGATCTTTTCGAGCTCGCCCGATCGGTGGCACGCAGCCCGGTGGCCCGTCTCGATTTCGACGAGTGGCGGATTTACCGAGCACTTGTCGATCGCGAAGCGGCACCGCGGCCGGAAGCGACAGCCCTCAGGCGGCTTGAGCAAGTTCGGTGGTGCGCCTTCGATCGTCTGGAGGCGCATGGCGCGCCCACGATCGAGGCGAGGAACGGCTGATAGAAGGCCGCGCGCATAAGGATGGCGCGCATTGCCGAAAACCTGCTCCGCCGTGCCGCTTTCGACGATCCGCGCGGCGTACATGACATTCACGCGATCTGCATAGCGCGCAACGATGCCGAGATTGTGCGTGATGATGATGACGGCAATGTCGAGGCGTCGCGACAGATCCTTCATCAATTCGAGGATCTGCGCCTGGATGGTGACGTCGAGCGCGGTTGTCGGCTCGTCGGCGATAAGCAGCTTCGGATTGCAGGCAAGTCCGATCGCGATCATCACGCGCTGACGCATGCCGCCGGAAAGCTGATGCGGATACTGCTCGAGACGGCTTTCGGGATCCGTAATGCCGACCAGCGTAAGCAGCTCGATCGCACGGGCCTTCGCCTCCTCCGGCGACATCTTCAAATGAATGAAGAGCGGCTCCATGATCTGAAGACCGATCCTGAGGACCGGATTCAGCGACGTCATCGGCTCCTGGAAAATCATCGACACATGATGACCGCGGACGCGGCGCATCTCTTCGTCGGAAAGCTTCAGGAGGTCGCGACCGTCGAAGTTGACCGTGCCGGATGTGATTTCGGCCGTCTGCGCAAGCAGACGCATGATCGTGAGGGCCGAAACGGATTTTCCCGAGCCCGATTCACCAACGATGGCGACCATCTCGCCGGGGTGGACCGTGTAGCCTACGTTCTCGACTGCACGCACGAGGCCATGGGACGAGCGGAACTGGACGCTCAGGTTCTCGATCTCGAGCACGGGTTTGCCCGACTTCGCAGCCGTCTGGCTGGATAGTACTTCCCCGCTCAGGGACTTTGTCGCCCCCTCCGCCGTCGTCTGCAAACTGAACCTCCCTAGTACATCCTCGGCAGCTCGTTCGCTGTCTGCCATTGCCGGACGTGCTCTTCACATCATCCATCTGAAAGATACATTGCTGTCTTTTCGCAGGGAATGCAACCCGTTGTCCAGACATTCGGACGCCTGGATTAATGGCAAAAGGAAATGCCGCAGTGCACCCTCGATCTGAGGGGCACCACGGCATTTCGAAGCGTCACGAAAGTCTGCGAGCGGACGCTAGAACAGCCCCTCGATCTGCCCCGCTTCATTGAAGCGAATCGTCTCGGAGGCTGGAACCTTCGGCAGGCCCGGCATCGTCATGATCTCACCGCAGATGGCGACGATGAAGCCTGCACCGGCCGACAGCCGCACTTCGCGGATCGGCACCACGTGATCGACCGGCGCGCCGCGCAGGTTAGGATCCGTCGTGAACGAGTACTGTGTCTTTGCTACGCAGATGGGAAGATTACCGTAGCCCATATCCTCCCACGTCTTGAGCTGGTCGCGGACGCTCTTGTCGGCGGCCACGCTGCCAGCGCGGTAGATCTTCTTTGCGATCGTCTCGACCTTCTGCAGCAGGCCCATCTCGTCGGGGTAGAGCGGCGCGAACTTCGAGGAGCCACCATCGGCGATCTCGACAACGCGGCGTGCCAGCGCCTCGATGCCCTTCGAGCCTTGCGCCCAGTGCTTGCACAGGAACGCTTCCGAGCCCTGAGACTTGGCGAATTCCTGAACCGCGGCGATCTCGGCGTCCGTATCCGAGATGAAGTGGTTGATCGCGACGACGGCGGGGACGCCGAAGCTCTTCACGTTCTCGATGTGACGGCCGAGGTTGGCGAGGCCCTTCTTGACGGCCTCGACGTTCTCGGTGCCGAGATCCTCGCGCTTCACGCCGCCGTTCATCTTGAGCGCGCGGACGGTTGCGACGATGACCGCGGCAGCCGGCGTCAGGCCCGCCTTGCGGCACTTGATGTCGAAGAACTTCTCGGCCCCGAGATCGGCACCGAAGCCGGCCTCGGTCACGACGTAGTCGGCGAGCTTGAGAGCTGTTTTGGTCGCGACCACCGAGTTGCAACCGTGCGCGATGTTCGCGAACGGGCCGCCGTGAATGAACGCCGGATTGTTCTCGAGCGTCTGCACGAGGTTCGGCTGCATCGCCTGTGCGAGCAGCACGGTCATGGCGCCGTTGGCCTTGATGTCACGCGCGTAGACGGGGCTGCGATCGCGGCGGTAGGCGATGATGATGTCGCCGAGGCGCTTCTCGAGATCGGCAAGATCCGTCGCGAGGCAGAGGATGGCCATGACCTCCGACGCCACCGTGATGTCGAAGCCCGCTTCGCGCGGGAAGCCGTTCGCGACGCCGCCGAGCGAGCAGACGATCTCGCGCAGCGCGCGGTCGTTCATGTCCATGACGCGGCGCCAGGCAACGCGGCGCGTGTCGATGTTCTGTGCATTGCCCCAGTAGATGTGATTGTCGATCAGCGCCGAGAGAAGATTGTGCGCGCTCGTGATCGCGTGGAAGTCGCCGGTGAAGTGGAGGTTGATGTCCTCCATGGGAACGACCTGAGCGTATCCGCCGCCGGCCGCGCCGCCCTTCATGCCGAAGCAGGGGCCGAGCGAAGGTTCGCGCAGACAGATCGCGGCTTTCTTGCCGATCGCATTGAGACCGTCGCCGAGGCCCACGGTGGTCGTTGTCTTGCCTTCGCCCGCGGGTGTCGGGTTGATCGCGGTGACGAGGATCAGCTTGCCGTCCTTACGGCTCTCGAGCGACTTGATGAATTCGGCCGAGACCTTCGCCTTGTCGTGACCGAAGGGAAGAAGGTGTTCGCTGCCGATGCCGAGGCGGGAACCGATCTCCTGGATCGGCTTCTTTTTGGCTTCGCGGGCAATTTCGATGTCGGATTTGACGGCCATGATGGGCTCCAGCGGATGGGCGTTTGCGGCGTGCGCTCGGGCCGAGCTCTGTGACCAGACGCGCGTCTCTTGTGTTTCGCCTTGCCGTCGGACGCGAGACTCTGCCGCGTCCGTCGGCGCGCTGTGAATCAGGCGGGCGCTTTGGGCTGCGGGGCCGAGCACATGTCGCCGACCACAAGCCCGACGGATTTCGCCCACTCGGCGGCGCTGATTTTCTTCGTGTCGGGCGTCTTGACGCGCTTGGCGAGAATGGCGCCGCCGTTGCCCGCGATTGTGATCCCCTCATCGGTGATCGCGAGCACCTGTCCGGGCTTGCCGCTGCCACCCCTCTGTGCGGCATCGTAGATGTCGAGCTTGGCACCCTTGAGTGTCGTCCAGGCGCCTGGAGCGGGGTTCGCCGCGCGAATGATGTTGTAGTTCTCGGCGATGGGCTTCGACCAGTCGATCTCGGCGAGATCTTTCTTGAACCAGCTCTCGTAGGAGCCGGCCGTGAGATCCTGCTTGTGCTTGAGGAGGACGCCGGCCCTCACCAGATCGAGGCCTTCCATCATGGCATCGACGCCCATGGGGAAGAGCTTCTTGAAGTAGACATCGCCGAGCGTCTCGTCGGGGCCGACCTCGACGGACTTCTGGATCAGGATCGGGCCTTCATCCAGGCCCTCGTCAGGCCAGAAGATCGTGAGGCCCGTGCGCGTCTTGCCCATGGCGATCGGCCAGTTGATCGACGAGGGGCCGCGATGCGCGGGTAGCAGTGACGGATGGTACTGGAAAGTGCCGAGCCGCGGCGCGTCGAGAACGGGCTGCGGAATGAAGAGCAGCACGTAAGCCATGAGGCAAACGTCTGCGTTGAACGACTTCATCAGCTCGAGGGCTTCCGGCGTCTTCCAGCTCTTCGGCTGGTGAACGGGAAGGCCCTTCTCGGTGGCGAACACCTTGAGCGGATCTTCCGGGCGGCCCGCCTTGTCAGGCGCGCAGCACACGGCCACGACATTCTCACCGCGCTCGAGCAGCCGCTCGAGGACTGCTTTGCCGAAGGCCTCCTGGCCATGGACGACGATACGCATCGTTTGCTGTCTCTCCCTAGTCCCGCAGCTCGTCATGCGGCTCGCGGGTTTTCATTTTCTGGTCGAATGCTGGTGGCGAACGACGTCTGCTATTCTGCTGCTGCGCGCTTCTGGGGTGGCTCGGTCGCACCCGAGGCCTTGATGGCGGACACCTCCTCGGCCGAGTAGCCGAGTACGTCGCGCAGCACTTCCTCGGTGTGCTCGCCGAGCAGCGGCGAACGCTTCACGTCAGCAGGCGAGTCCGAAAGCTTGATCGGGTTGCCGACCGAGAGGTACTTGCCACGCGCCGGGTGATCGACCTCGACGACAGTGCCTGTCGCGCGGAGCGACTGGTCCTCGGCCAGTTCCTTCATCGAGAGGATCGGCCCGCAGGGGATGTCGAACTCGTTGAGGATGTTCATCGCCTCGAACTTTGTCTTCGTCATCGTCCACTGTTCGATGCGCTCGAAGATCTGGTTGAGCCGCGGCAGACGGGCCTTGGGCGTCGCGAAGTTCTCATCGGTCTTCCACGTCGGCTCGCCGATCACGTCGCAGATCTTCTCCCAGACGGGCGCCTGCGTGATGAAATACAGATACGCGTCGGGATCGCCTTCCCAGCCCTTGCACTTCACGATGCGGCCGGGCTGACCACCGCCGGAGTCGTTGCCCGCGCGCGGCACGGCCGGGCCGAACGGTATGCCTTCGCCGAACTGGCTGTATTCGGTGAGCGGGCCGTGATCGAGGCGCTGCTGATCGCGCAGCTTCACGCGGCAGAGGTTCAGCACGCCATCCTGCATGGCGCACGTCACGCGCTGACCCTTGCCTGAGTGCGTGCGCTGATAGAGTGCCGTGACGATGCCGAGCGCGAGATGCAGGCCCGTGCCGCTGTCGCCGATCTGCGCGCCGGTCACCAATGGCAACCCGTCGCGAAAGCCGGTCGTCGAGGCCGCGCCGCCGGTGCACTGCGCGACGTTCTCGTATACCTTGCAATCCTCGAACGGCCCGGGGCCGAAGCCCTTGATCGACGCGACGATCATGCGCGGATTGAGCTTGTGAATGGTTTCCCACGAGAAGCCCATGCGATCGAGCACGCCGGGCCCGAAGTTCTCGACGAGCACGTCGCACGTCTTGATCAGACGCTCGAGCACTTCCTTGCCCGTCTTGTTCTTGGTGTCGAGCGTGATCGAGCGTTTGTTGTGGTTCAGCATCGTGAAATAGAGGCTGTCCACCTTGGGAATGTCCTGCAGCTGGCCACGCGTGATGTCGCCGGTGCCAGGGCGCTCGACCTTGATCACGTCGGCGCCGAACCACGCGAGGAGCTGTGTGCACGTCGGGCCGGACTGGACGTGCGTGAAATCGAGAATGCGAACGCCTGCGAGCGCTTTCATGGTACCCTCCCTCACTTCTTCTTGGACAGCGCGCTTTGCGGATTGAGATTGCCGATGCGGCCGCTTTCGCTACCGGCGGCGGGATCGATAACGGCGTTGATGAGTGTCGGTTTGCCCGAGTCCATCGCCGCATTGACGGCGCGCCGCAGCTCGTCCGGCGTGGTGGCATTCACGCCGACGCCGCCGAAGGCCTCCATCATCTTGTCGTAGCGTGCTCCCTTGACGAACACGGTCGTCGCGGGATCGTCGCCGCCCTTGTTGACGTCGGTGCCGCGGTAGATGCCGTCATTGTTGAAGATGACGATGCAGACCGGCAAATTGTAGCGGGCGATCGTCTCGACCTCCATGCCGGAGAAGCCGAACGCACTGTCGCCTTCGACCGCGAGCACGGGCTTGCCCGTCTCGATGGCCGCGGCGATGGCGTAGCCCATGCCGATTCCCATGACGCCCCATGTGCCGACGTCGATGCGCTTTCTCGGCTGATAGATGTCGATGATGCCGCGTGCGAGATCGAGCGTGTTGGCGCCTTCATTCACGAGGATGGCGTCAGGACGCTCCTTGATGACCGTGCGCAGCACACCGAGCGCGCCGTGATAGTCCATCGGGTTGTTGTTGTTCATCAGGCGCGGCGCCATTTTGGCGACGTTCTCATCGCGCTTCTTGGCGACGGCACCCGTCCAGTCCGCAGGCGGTGCAGGCCACTTCGTATCCATGCCGTCGAGCAGCGCCGAGACGCATGAGCCGATATCGCCGACGACCGGCGCCACGATCTCGACGTTCGAGTCCATCTCGCGCGGCTCGATGTCGATCTGGATGAACTTCTTTGGCGCCTCGCCCCACGTCTTGCCTTTGCCGTGCGAGAGCAGCCAGTTCAAGCGCGCCCCGATCAGCATGACGACGTCGCTGTCCTTGAGCACGGTCGAGCGCGCGGCGCCGGCGCACAGCGGGTGCGTATCCGGCAGCAGGCCCTTGCCCATGCTCATGGGCAGGAAGGGAACACCGCTCTTCTCGACGAAGGTGCGGATCGCGTCGTCGGCCTGGGCATAAGCAGCGCCCTTGCCGAGAATGATGAGTGGCTTCTTGGCGCCCTTCAGCACATCGAGCGCCCGCTTGATGGCATCCGGCGCGGGGATCTGCGCGGGGGCTGCGTCGATCACTTTCACGAGCGATTTGCGGCCGGCTTCCGCGCTGATGACCTGCCCGAAGAGCTTGGCCGGCAGATCGAGATAGACGCCACCGGGACGCCCCGAGACGGCCGAGCGGATCGCGCGCGCAATGCCGATGCCGATGTCCTGCGCGTGCAGGATGCGATAGGCGGCCTTGCACAGCGGCTTGGCGACCGCGAGCTGATCCATCTCCTCGTAGTCGCCCTGCTGCAGGTCGACGATCTCACGCTCGGACGAGCCGGAGATCAGGATCATGGGGAAGCAGTTCGTCGTCGCGTGCGCGAGCGCGGTGAGGCCATTGAGGAAGCCGGGCGCCGAGACGGTGAGGCAGACGCCGGGCTTCTTCGTCAGGAAGCCCGCGATGGATGCCGCATAGCCGGCGTTCTGCTCATGGCGGAAAGAGATGACGCGAAGTCCCGAGGCCTGCGCCATGCGGCCGAAATCCGTAATTGGGATGCCGGGCACGCCGTAGATCGTCTCGAGTCCGTTGAGCTTCAGCGCATCGATGATCAGATTGAAGCCGTCGGTCAGCTCTTGCTCGCCCGCGGCCGCGTTTGTGTCAGTGTTTTGTGCAGTTGCGGACATTTCGCTTCCTTCCCACGCACTTGTTGGTTGTTCGGAGTTCGTTGAACCCGTTCGTTCCCGCCCGGTAACGGTCAATCGATATCGACGAAGCGCTCGACGTGATCGCGGAGCTTCAGTGTGTGCTCGCGCACCAGCCGCTCCGCACGGTCGGCGCCACGCGCTTCGAGCGCCGCGACGATCTCCCGATGATCGATGATGGAGCGCTTCGCGCGATCGTCCTCGAAGATCGTGCGCTGGCGAATGGCGCGGACGTGAAAGAACAGGCTTTCCGTCATTTCGGCGATGAGGCCGCACTTGCTGAGCTTGATGATCGCCTGATGGAATCGGATGTTCGCATCCGAGTATTCGCCCATGGTCGCGGCGACCTTGTCGGTCGAGAACGTGTCGACGAGATCGTGCAGGCTGGCCAGTTCCTCGTCGGTTGCTTCTTTCGTCGCGAGTCGCGCGGCCATGCTCTCGAGCGCCGCCCACACCGTGATCATCTCGAGGATCTCGGCCTTCGTACGCCGGACGATGAAGATGCCCTTGCGTGGCACGATGCGGACGAGGCCCTCGGAATCGAGCTGCGCCAGGGCTTCTCTAAGCGGCGTGCGGGAGACGCCGAAGCGCGCGGAAAGATCGCGCTCGTCCAGCTTCAGCTCGGCGTTGTTGTCGTAGATGTTCATCTGCATGATCGCCGACTTGAGTGCGGAGTAGGCCTTGGCCTTGAGGCTCAGGCTCTCGACGATCGGGGCAATTCTGATTTGGGTATCGGACAAAGGTGCACCCTGCGTTTGGATTGCTGATGAAGATGCGCAGCAATCGCGGGCCCGCTGTGGTTTCTGGTATACCATAGAGTGCCCAATAGGGACCTTTCAAGTCCCCTATGGTGCACATGCGTACAGCGGCTGAGTGCAAGGTCCGGCTTGATGCGAATCGATCGCACAATCGAGTAGACAGAAACCCGCATAAACACGGCATTACTGAAGCTCCGATCTCGACTGTTTTGCGCTGCCACACAATCCGACGAACGTCTCGTTGCGCCTGCGTAGGTGACTTCTTGTCACGCTGCTTAGAAGGGGTATATGGTATGCCAAAATAGGCATCCTTCGAACGATCGAGCAGAAAAAATCTAGCTCTGAAGGATGCGCCCGCAACGTCGGGCAGGGTGGGGAAGAAAGGCACGAGGGTCTGGGATCCCGCACCTTGCTCCCCGCTTCAGGGCGGAAGGCTGGTTTGCGGAGGGACTGTGGAAGAGATCGCATCGCTGATGCAGGGCTTCGGTGTAGCTCTGACTCCCTACAACCTGGCCCTGATGTTCATCGGCATCGTTCTCGGGGTGATCATCGGAGTTCTACCGGGGCTGGGGGGCGCGAACGGTGTCGCGATCCTGCTGCCGCTGACCTTCACCATGCCGCCGACCTCGGCGATCATCATGCTCTCCTGCATCTACTGGGGAGCGCTCTTCGGCGGCGCCATTACCTCGATCCTGTTCAATATCCCGGGTGAGCCGTGGTCGGTCGCGACGACCTTCGATGGCCATCCGATGGCGCGCAAGGGCAACGCGGACGAAGCGCTGACCGCAGCCTTCACCTCGTCGTTCGTCGGTGCCTTCGTCGCCGTCGTCGTCATCACGTTCCTGGCGCCGATCATCGCGCGATTTGCCTTACAATTCGGACCAGCCGAGTTCTTTTCCGTCTTCTTCCTCACATTCGCGAGTTTCGTCGGCATGGGGCGCGGCAGTGCCTCGAAGACGATCGCGGCTATGGCGCTGGGCTTCGCGCTTGCGGCCGTCGGCATGGATGGCGTCACCGGCCAGCTCCGCATGACGTTCGGCTACGATCAGCTGCTCGGCGGTTTCGACTTCCTGATCGCAGTGATCGGCCTCTTCGGCATCGGCGAGATTCTCTCGTCCATGGAGGATGGGCTGAAGTTCCACGGCTCGGAAGCAAAGCTGCGCCTGAGCGTCGTGCTGACGACCTGGAAGAAGCTGCTCCGCTACTGGATGACGTCGATCCGAAGCTGCATCATCGGCTGCTGGATGGGCATCACGCCGGGTGGCGCGACGCCGGCATCATTCATGAGCTATGGCCTCGCTAAGCGCATGTCCCCGCGGGGCGACAACTTCGGCAAGGGCGAGATCGAGGGCGTCGTAGCGCCGGAGACGGCGGCTCATGCTGCCGGGACGAGCGCACTGCTTCCGATGCTCACGCTCGGCATCCCGGGTTCTCCGACCGCGGCGGTGCTGCTCGGCGGCCTTCTCATCTGGGGACTACAGCCGGGACCGCTGCTCTTTGTCGAGCAGAAGGAGTTCGTCTGGGGCCTCATTGCCTCGATGTACCTCGGCAATATCGTCGGCCTCATCGTGGTGCTGACGTGCGTACCGATGTTCGCCGCGATCCTGCGCATTCCCTTCTCGATTATCGCCCCGGTCATCCTCGTCATCTGCGCGATCGGCGCCTACACCGTGAACAACAACATGTTCGACGTGTGGATGATGTTGGTTTTCGGTGTGATCGGATACGTCTTCAACAAACTGCAGTATCCGCTGGCGCCGCTGGTGTTGGCGATCGTGCTCGGCGACAAAGCCGAGGAGGCGTTCCGTCAGAGTATGCTGCTCTCGCAGGGTAGCCTCAGCATCTTCTGGGCGAATCCGCTGGTTGCGTCGATCATGTCGCTCGGTCTCGCCATGCTGCTCTGGCCGCTCGTGGGCGCGCTCAAGGCACGCTTCGGTCAGGCGCGCTCGGCGCCCGCTGAATAAGGAGCATCGAGCCGGCCTCGACTAGCGACGGTTGGAATTGCGCATTCCGCCTTTGAAACTGAAGGCGGCAATAAAGCCTCGAAAATGGAGGCGGGTAGCAAGGAGGAAATGGCAATGGACTTTCGACGCACGAAGCTGGGGCGCCGCATTGCAGGAGCCATCCTGTCGAGCGCGACGCTGCTCGCGGGCGCCGCTCTTCCGGCTCACGCATGGGAGCCGACCAAGCAGGTAACGTTCATCATTCCGGCAGGCACCGGCGGTGGCGCCGACCAGATGGCGCGCTTCATTCAGGGCGTCGTCGGCAAGCACAACCTCATGAAGCAGCCCATCGTCGTCGTCAACAAAGCGGGCGGCGCGGGAGCGGAAGGCTTCCTCGAGGTCAAGAAGAGCAAGGGTGAAGCGCACCAGATCATCATCACGCTCTCGAACCTGTTTACGACGCCGCTGGCGACAGGCGTGCCGTTCAACTGGAAGGATCTGACGCCCGTATCGATGCTGGCGCTCGACCAGTTCATTCTCTGGGTCAACAGCGATACGCCCTACAAGACTGCCAAGGATTACATCGAGGCCGTGAAGGCCGGCGATGACAAGAAGTTCAAGATGGGCGGTACCGGCTCGAAGCAGGAAGACCAGATCATCACGGTCGCGCTCGAAAGCGTGACGGGCGGCAAGAAGTTCACGTACGTGCCGTTCGCGGGCGGCGGTGCCGTTGCCGTGCAGCTCGTCGGCAAGCATGTGGACTCGACCGTCAACAATCCCATCGAGGCTGTCGCGCAGTGGCGTGCAGGCGGTCTGCGGCCGCTCTGCATCTTCGACGACAAGCGCAGCACCTACACCGCCAAGGTGACGGACACGATGGCTTGGTCCGATATTCCGACCTGCAAGGAGTCGGGCGTGGACGTCGACTATCAGATGCTGCGCGGCATCTTCATGCCAGCGGGCGTGACCAAGGAGCAGGTCGCTTTCTACGTCGATCTCTTCAAGAAGGTGCGCGAGACGCCCGACTGGAAGGAGTTCATGGAGAAGGGGGCCTTCAACAATACGTTCATGGCCGGCGATGAGTACGCGAAGTGGGTCGAGGCGGCGGAAAAGCGCCATCACGGGCTCATGAAGGACGCGGGCTTCCTCGCGGCCGGGAAGTAGGCACTAAGGCGATTATCCTCGCGGCGAGGGTTCGCCGCGAGGGCACTGACCAGCGAAGGAGAGCGGAATGCACGAGCAGGGTGATGCCTCGGACGAGCGGTCGCTGGTCTCGAACCGGACGATGGAAATCACGGTGGCGCTGGCGCTGCTCGCCGTCAGCGCGATCATCATCTCCGACAGCGTGCGGCTCGGTATTGGCTGGGCCGAAGGCGAGGGCCCGCGCGCTGGGTATTTTCCATTCTACATTGCCGTCATTCTAGGCGCGGCAAGCATCTCCATTTTGCTGAAGGCGGTCATGGCCAAGGGCGAGGGCCTGAGCGAGTCGTTCGTCTCGCGCACGTCGTTCGTTCGCGTTCTGACGGTGCTCATCCCGGCCATAGGTTACGTGGCTGCGGTGCAGTTCGTCGGCTTCTATGCAGCCTCGGCTGCCTTCCTGCTGCTGTTCATGATCTTCGTCGGCGGAGAGAGCGTGCTCCGGTCCGTCTGCGTCGCTCTGGGCGTGCCGATCTTCTTCTTCTTCATGTTCGAGAAGTGGTTTCTCGTGCCCCTTCCGAAGGGGCCGATCGAGGCCATGCTCGGCTACTGACGCCGACGCACCTCACCTTACCTCCTGGAATAAAAAAAGCCCCCGCTTCGCGTTGAAGCGGGGGCTAGTCGTTGCAGGAGATGAGTGGAGTGAGAAAGCGGGGAGTCAGAAGAGCCGAAGGCTGCGATTGTCGAGAGGGGATTGGATGTCGGCAACTACCCGGTTTGCAGACATCAGCGAGCTCACCAGCAGGGCGCAGGCAACGAGCAGGCAGATCACGGCGCTGATCCGTGCAGCGCGCCCGAGGCGGCCGACGGCTTCAAGATTTGCGCGATGATCCATGACTTGCGCCCCGCTGTGTCTTGTTTCGTGGTATAAAATCAGTAATACATTTTCCGTGCTTAGTCGATTGTTAGTAATACGGTTGGTAAACGGCGCGAATATTAAATTAAGTTATTATTTACGACTTCCGACTTGCTTCATCGCCCTCCAGAACGGCAACGGCCGCCGGGAACGAGCCCGCGGCGGCCGTGCGATTGGCGTGTTTGGCTGAGTTTACTTCTTGCCGCCAGACTGGCGTACCTGGCTCAGGGTCTGCCGCGGAGACAGGGCCTCCGGATCGACGCGGCACTCGATGATCGCCGGCTTGCCTGCATTGAGCGAGCGCTCGAATGCGGCCTTGAAGTCCTCGGTCCGCTCGACCGTCTCGCCGTGAGCACCGAACGCGCGCGCATAAGCGGCAAAGTCCGGATTGACCAGTTCGGTGCCGACCACGCGGCTGGGGTAGTGCTTCTCCTGGTGCATGCGGATCGTGCCGTACATGCCGTTGTTGGCGATGATCGTGATGACGTTGAGGCCGTACTGCACGGCTGTCGCGATTTCCTGGCCCGTCATCATGAAGCAGCCGTCGCCAGCATAGTTGACGACGGTGCGTGTCGGATCCGCGAGCTTGGCGGCGATCGCCGCCGGCAGCCCGTAACCCATGGAACCCGACGTCGGCGCGAGCTGGCTCTTATAGCCCTTGTACTGCGTGTACTTATGCACGAACGCCGCGTAGTTCCCGGCGCCGTTCGTCACGATGCCGTTCTCCGGCATCATGTCCGAGACCGTGCGTACCACCTCCGCAAACGACACCGCACCCGGCATCGCCAGCGGCTTCAGGGATTCCTCATAGGTCGCCCGCAGTTCCTTGCGCAGGCCGCTCCACGGTGTCGACGCAGGCTTGTCGAGCCCGTCGAGGACGTTTGCGAACGTCTCGGCGGTCGCATTGATCGGCAGATCGGCGCGATAGACCGAGCCGAGTTCGTTCCCCGAGGGGTGAACGTGCACCAGGTACTGGCTCGGATTGGGGATGTCGACGAGCGTATAGGTCGACGTCGTCATCTCGCCGAGACGGGCGCCGACGACGATCAGAACGTCCGCAGTCTTGATCGCGTTGGCCAGCTTGGCGTCGAGGCCGATGCCGGCGTGCCCGACATAGTTCGGGTGCCGGTTGTCCATGTAGTCCTGGAAGCGGAAAGCCGCCGCGATCGGCATGTCGTAGCGTTCGGCAAACGCTTCGACGCGCTTCTGGATGTCGCGGTTCCAGAGCGGGCCGCCGATGATCATCATCGGCCGCTTGGCCTTGGCGAGCGCTGCCTTCAGCTCCTCGATGTTGCCTGCGCTCGGCGCGGGATGTGCAAAGCGTGCAGGCTTGGCATCCGGCGCTTCGCCGATGCTCGAGAGCATGTCCTCGGGGAGGCCGAGGACGACAGGACCGGGCCGGCCGTTCATGGCCATGTGATAGGCGTGGCTGACGTACTCGGGGATACGTGCCGTCGAGCGGATCACGGCGGCCCACTTCACGAACGAGGAGAAGAGCTGCTTGGTCTCGATCTCCTGGAAGGCCTCGCGGTCCTCATGCTTCTCACCCGGCAGGCCGAGGAACATGATCATCGGCGTCGAATCCTGCTGGGCAACGTGCAGGCCGCTCATCGCGTTGGCGGCGCCCGGACCGCGTGTGACGAAGCAGATGCCAGGCTCGCCCGTGACCTTGCCCCAGGCCTCGGCCATCATGGCGGCGCCGCCTTCCTGGCGGCAGATCACCGTCTTGATACGGTTCGAGTCGTGCAAGCCGTCGAGGGCGGCCAGAAAGCTCTCCCCCGGCACTGTGAAGGCCGCCGACGCGCCCTGGGTTTCAAGCTGATCGATCAGGATTTTGCCGCCGTGACGCATATCTCGTCTCTCTTCCTCGCCTGTCGCGTGATTATGGATGGGCGGTGCCGGGAGGTGGCGCGCGCCGTGGAACCAGAGAGGCGCAATCTAGGATGCCAGCCGCGCGGGGGGTAGTCCTTTAGCGCTGGAGCCCCCTGCTTAAGATCTTGTAACGATGCGCGCCATTGACAGATCGAAGGCGGATTGGCGATACCTCGCGACATGAGTACGCCAAATCCTCCCAAATCGCGGAAGTCCAACCGCGGCATGAAGCTGGCCAAGTTCCAGCTCGGGCAAGTCGTGCGTCATCGGATTTATCCGTTTCGGGGGATCATCTTCGACGTGGATCCGGTCTTCAATTCGACCGAGGAATGGTGGGAGTCGATCCCCGAGGAGATCCGCCCGAAGAAGGAGCAGCCCTTCTATCACCTGCTCGCCGAGAACGCGGATACAGAGTACGTGGCGTATGTCTCGGAGCAGAACCTGCTCCCGGACACGACCGGCACGCCGTTGCGCCATCCGCAGGTGAAGGAGCTGTTCATCGCCGGCGCCGATGGGCGCTACCGCGCGAAGTTTCTCCAGCCGCACTAGCTTAGTTCGCAGGCCGCGGGAAAGAGGCCTCCGCCGCAATCGTGATGCTATGCCGTCGATGCTATTCCATCGCGACGCGCAAGCTCACGATGTCGGCCGCTCATCGCAGGTCGGCGCGGCGTGGTCCCGCCACATGCGGCCATTCCAGTTCGCGCCGGTCTGAGGGCCTGGCACCGTTTCCTGCCCAGGGTTCACGGCGTAAAGCTCGTAGCAGTTCGCTCCGATGCGCACGACGCGAAAGCAGCCGCCCGACAGCGGCAGGCCATAGCGAAAGCAGAAGTTATCGTTCTGCATCCACCAACGCCCTTCGCGCTGGTTTCCCCCTTCACGGTAGTCGCTGGTTCCATCGGAGCGGACAAGCTCGCTCCACGGTGCGCCGCTCGGATAAACGCCTGAGAGCTGTTGATCGACGAAAGCCGCAATGATGTCGTCGCGGCTCATGGCATTGCGCGCGAGGAAGTCGTCGGCATGGGCCGCGCGCACCGAGAAGAAAGAGAAGAGCAGCACGAGCGACGCGGCACAGGTCGATAGCCTCCACCGCATCGCGAACTGCTCCCCTCGAGGGCGCGCTCCAAACTAGCGCACCCGAATTGTGAGCTTAGGCGACCGCCTTCTCCTGCTGCTCGCTCCACTTTCCGAGGGAGGCGAGGCCATTCATCTTGGCGCGGTGGCTGAATGCGCGCTGACCGGCTGCGAAGTTCTCACTCTTGCCGCTCCAGGCCTTCAGCGCGGCCGCCTGCAGCGCGCGGCCATAGGAGTACGACAGCTTCCAGGGCAGGCCACCCATGGCGTTCATGTAATGGAGATGCGCGGTCGCATCCTCGTCGGACTGGCCACCTGAGAGGAAAGCAATGCCCGGCACGGCCGTCGGCACGCAGCGCTTCAGCACCTTGATGGTCTTCTCCGCCACTTCCTCGCGGCTCGCCTGACGCGCACACTTCTTGCCCGATACGACCATGTTCGGCTTGAGGATCGTCTGCTCGAGCACCACGCGATTGTAGTAGAGCTCCTGATAGACTTCCTTGAGCACCCACTCGGTGACTTCGGCGCAGCGGTCGATGTCGTGCGCGCCGTCCATCAGCACTTCCGGCTCGACGATCGGCACAAGGCCGCCCTCGAGGCAGATCGCAGCATAGCGGCCGAGCAGGTGCGCATTCGCCTTGATGCAGGTGTAGGACGGCATGCCCTGGCCGATATCGATCACCGCGCGCCACTTCGCGAACTTCGCGCCGAGGCCGACATACTCTTTCACGCGGCCCGGGAGCCCGTCGAGCCCCTCTGTGACGACCTCACCGGGGCAGAACTGGAGCGGCTTCGTGCTGCCGTCGACCTTGATGCCGGGCAGTGCGCCGGTGTCCGCGATGATCTTCGTCAGCGGGGTGCCGTCCTTGGCCTTCTGGCGGATCGTCTCGTCGAACAGGATGACGCCCGAGATCGCGGTCTTCATGGCATCCGTCGAGCGGAACAGCATCTCGCGATAGTCGCGACGGTTGTCCTCGGTGTTGTCGACCTTGATGCTGTCGAAGCGGCGCTTGATGGTCCCGGTGCTTTCGTCCGCGGCGAGAATGCCCTTCCCGGGGGCAACCATGGCCTCTGCAACCTGTTCAAGCGTCATCGTCATGGTTTTTCCTCCGCATAATGGGGATGAGCCGCGTGGGCGGTGAATTGGGCGTCCGTGGATTTACCCTGGATGGCGTCTCGCCGCCAGCCTGGCGCGGTGGCTTATCCGTATGGGGTAAATCGCGCGGGCTCATTCTGGTGCAACCGCCGTGCCGGCCCCAAGTTCCTTGACGGGTTGCGGCGTGTCGAGTACCCGTGTCGGCGATCGCTGCAGGTCCACGGACCGGCGGCAGACACCGGCTGACCGGGCGGGACATTCGCCATGGAACCAGCGGCCGGAGCCTTTGCATGGTCCTAGAACTGGACTGGCGGGGTCGGATCGGAGCGTAGCGCAGCCTGGTTAGCGCACCAGTCTGGGGGACTGGGGGTCGCGAGTTCGAATCTCGCCGCTCCGACCATTATATCAAAGACTTAAGAGACCCATGCCTCAATGGCGTTTGGCGCCATGTCTCAGTGGTGTGCCTCGTCGATGGCGCATCGAACGCTGAGAATTCATCACCAGTGCAAGAGTATTGCACCGGCAATGATGGGGCTTGCGTGGCGGTAGGATTGGCGGCGCTCTGACGACATCCAGTGTTTATGTGGACGTCGTATCGCTCGGAAGCGGCGCGGAAGCGGCAATCAGGCCCTGCTGCTTCAATTCAGACCAGAAAGCCGAAGGGATGCGTGCCGACATTCGAGCCGCATTCTGCTCCACTTCGTCGGGGCTAATGCCGCCGGCGACCATTGACACCACGCTCGGGTGCGCGAGCGGAAATTGCAGAGCGGCGGTTGCCAGATCGACATCGTGGCGCCGGCATACGTCTTCGATCTGACGCACGCGATCCATGATCGGAGCAGGTGCGGGCTGATAATTGTATACGGCACCCGGCACCGCGCCGGTGGCCAGAATGCCCGAATTGAAGGGGCCGGCCGTCAGGATCGAAACGCCTTTTTGCTCACACACGGGAAGCAGGTCGTCCAACGCACCTTGCTCGAGCAGGGTATATCGCCCCGCCAGCATGACGCAGTCGAGATCGGCCTCACGCACGAAACGCAGCGACATGGCACTTTCGTTGAGGCCGACGCCGATGGCTTTGATGACGCCCGCGCGACGCAACTCAGCGAGCGCCGGATAGCAGCCGGCCATCGTCTCTTTGAAGCGCTGGTCGGCGGCCTCTTGCGTCCCATGTGTCCACACGTCGACATCGTGAATGAGTGCGATGTCGATGCGGTTCAAGCCGAGCCGCAACAGCGATTGCTCTAGCGAGCGCAATGTACCGTCACGGCTGTAGTCATAGGTTGGTTTGAACGAGAGACCACCCTTACGCCAGCCGGGCACCTCTTCGTCGTCGGCCTTCGGCGACAACAAACGGCCGACCTTGGTGGAAAGCACGACGCTGTTGCGGTCGAGCGTGCGTAGCGCCTGTCCGTAAATGAGCTCGCTTCGGCCGAAGCCATAGAGCGGCGCGGTATCGAAATAGCGTACGCCCTTCGCATAAGCGGCAAGGAGCGTATCGACGGCTTGCCGCTCACTCACATCGAAACGGAATCCACCCAACGGCGCACCGCCGAAGCCCAGTGTCGTGACGCCCAGTCCGGTTCGCCCAAGTGGCCTCATCTCAATAGCCATCGTGTCTCTCCTCCCGAATGTGTCGCTGCTTTTGTTCCCGGAAACCGCTAGCGCGTCCTTGGATTGTTTGCTTTCAACGGCGGCGGCGAGTTGTCCGGTTCTCCGTCAAAGATGCGTAAGCGAGCCTTTTCGACATGAAGCCACATCGCCTCATGCGCACGATCGGGATCGCGCGCGCGGATGGCATCGAAAACCTTCCGATGCTCCTCGATGGCCGCCTTTCGTCGCGCAGCAGGGTGCACCCGCGACAAGTCGCGTGCCAGATTCATCCCGAACGCGATGTGATCTCTCAACGAGGTCATGACCGAGACGAAGAAGCGGTTGTCCGTCGCTTCCGCGATGGCATAGTGCAGATCGAAGTCGGCATCACGACCGGGCTTCCCGTCCTTGGTAACATCCTCATAGGCTTCAACCAACGCGCCAATGCGCTTGACGGTCGCCCGATTGGCCCTGCGCGCGGCCCATGCGGCCATGTCGGCCTCAAAGCCCATGCGAAACTCGAAGCATCGCTGAATGTCGGCGATGCTGCCGAGGGGCGAATGTTTCCATGACTGGTCTGGTCGACGCCGCACGAAAGTACCAGCGCCCTGACGGGAAAGAACGACGCCGTCGTCCCTCAAGCGCGCCAGCGCCTCTCTGACGATCGTGCGCGATACGTCGAAGCGAGCCGCCAGCTCAACTTCCGTCGGCAATCTGGATTTCTCCGCAAACTCTCCGTTCGCGATGAGCGCGAGAAGTTGGTCGTGGATTTGATCGCTGAGCTTCACGGGACGAAGGGGCCGGTGTTGAAATTGACTGCAGTGCTCTAGCCCGTGTCGAAGGGTTGCGCAATTGGTATGATCATTATACCATTTCTTCACCTTGCATGATCGAGCGTCAAGGGCCTTGCTGGATCGCAACGCCGACAACGACAAAAAGTGGCCCGACAGGAGCAGGAGGAGAAACAAGCGTACGCGACGTTGCGAATGCGCGAATGCGAAAAGCCTGCACGAAAAAAAAGCAAATTGGAGCGTCGCGAGTAGCTGCTTTCTGCAGTGTGTCGCGAACGACCGGGAGGATATTTATGGACCTACATCGTCGGACGGTTCTCGGCATGCTGCTTGCCACGGGTGTTGCTCCCGGGGCCTTGGCGCAAAGCGGAGATGACCTCGAGTACTTTCGGAAAGCGAAGATAAACTGGCGGCAGGCGGAAGGGCAGCCGCTTGCGCTTGGCATGAACAAGCACCCTTTCACGGAATCGCTGCTGCCGCTTATTCCGGAGTTCAAGGAACTCACCGGCATCAACATCGACTATCTCATTCTGCCCGAGAACGAGTACTTCACGCGCCTTGCAGCGGATCTCTCGCAGAAGCAGGGTGAGTTCTCGGTCATCATGACGGGCCCGATGCGCAATTGGCAGTACGTTGCGCCAGGTTGGATCGACTCGCTGGACGATTTCCTCAAGGATCCCAAGTTGACGGATCCGGACTGGTACAAGATCGACGACTTCATCCCGGGCCTGCTGTCCGCAAATCGCTGGAGCGGCAAGATCGGTTCGGGTGTCGGCGAGGGACCGCTCTACTCGATCCCTGTTATGGCCGAGGGTTACATTCTCTCGTATCGCAAGGACATCTTTGACCAGCACAACATCAAGGTGCCGACGACGATCGAAGAAATGGCCGAGGCTGCGCGACTGGTGAAGAAGCATGCCGGAATTGCCGGCGTCGTGGCTCGCGGAACTCCGAACGTCGCCGCGCTGGCGACGGGCTACATCAGCGGCCTCAAATCCTACACCAACGGCGAATGGTCCGAACTCGACAGTAACATGCGGGCCAACCTTCACGACCCGCGGGCGGTGAAATACACCGAGACCTATATCGACATGATCCGCGAGAGCGGGCCTCCCAACTGGGCCAACCTCCAATGGTACGACGCTATGGAGGCCTTTGCGGCTGGGCAGGCGGGGATGCTCGGCGATTCCGATATCTTTGCCGCAACATTCGAGGATCCGAAGAGATCGAAGGTGGCGGGCAAGGTTGGCTACGCGCTCATTCCAGGCGGGGCAGGCGGCAAGACTTTCGCAGGCCTCTGGACGTGGGCTCTAGGTATTAACAAGGCTGCCAAGAACAAGACGGCTGCATGGCTCTTCATCCAATGGGCAACTTCTCAGCGCACGTTGCTCCGCGCCACGCTCAACTATCGCAATCTCAATCCGACCCGTAAATCCGTCGCAAGTGATGCGCGGGTGAAGGAGATGATCGGACCGTGGGGCGGCGGCAGCTACGTCGAGACCATCACGAAGAACTTCGAGACGGCGCGCGTCGCTTGGGTTCCTCAGCCTGAGCGTAATCGATTGGGCGACATCTGGGCACGCGCCCATCACGAGATTTACTTCAAGCGCGCCTCTGCGGCCGATGCGTTGAAGAAGGCGAGCGCCGATCTCGATCGAGTGCTCAAAGACGCTGGCCTCAGGCAGTAAGTGCCACCATGAGCGTAGATGTCCAGCGGCGGCGCGCGCAGCGCCGCCGATCGCAGGCGGTGCTGCCTTATCTTCTGATGGCCCCCGCCATCGTCCTGCTCGTCGGCATGGTGTATCCGTTTGCCGTCGGCATGTACTACAGTCTGACCAGCTATTGGCTGCAGTATCCTGAGCGGTTCCGTTTCGTCTGGTTCGACAACTACATCGATCTGCTCGACGAGCCGCTATTCTCCCAGGCCTTTCAGTTTACGATCGGCTTCACGGTCGTTGCGGTCGTTCTCCAAGTCGGACTTGGGATCGCGGTTGCGCTTTTCCTTCACGGGCGTGTGCCGGGGCGTAGTGCCCTCCGCGCCATGATGCTGATGCCCTTGATGATCCCTCCGGTCATCACTGCCCTCATGTGGAAGATCATGATGGCATCGACGAACGCCGGCATCCTCAATCATCTGATGTCGCACATCGGCCTCGGCCCCGTTAACTGGTTCGGCGCGCCACAGGCTGCGATGATCTCGATCCTAATCATCGACACGTGGGGAAATCTGCCGTTCGTGGCGTTGATCCTGCTCGGGGGGCTGCAAGCCTTACCTACGGAGCCCTATGAGGCAGCGCGTGTGGACGGCGCCGGAGCATGGGACATCTTCCGCTTCATTACGTTCCCCTTGCTGGCCCCCTTCATCGTGCTGGTTGCCACCTTCCGCACCATGGACTCGCTGCGCATCTTCGATGTGATCTACGCCACGACAGTCGGCGGACCGGGTGACGCGACCACCAACCTTCACATCATGGCGTACCAGTATTCCTTCCAGTGGTACCAGCTTGGGCGCGGTATGGCGCAAGGCATGGTTCTTCTCATCCTGGTTGTCGTTATCAGCTACCTGCTGATGCGCATGTGGGAGCGTGCCGCGGAGAAGACACCGAAATGACTGCCCGAAAAAAAAACGGCGCCTCGCTCACCATGGGTGCGGCCATCGCCTTGGGAGCGTTTCTTCTCGTCACATGGACGCTCTTTCCCTTTCTGTGGATCCTTCTCACGTCATTGAAGAGTCCGACAGATATCGTCGCAGTACCACCAACCTTCTCGTTCACGCCGACGCTGGACAACTATTCAGCCTTGCTGTTTGGCGAGCAGAGCGGCGGCGGCGTGTCCACAACGCGACCAGACTTTCCCCGCTTCTTCGTCAACAGCGTCATCATCTCGGTGGGAGCGGTCGCGCTATCCGTGCTGGTCGGCATTCCGGCAGCCTACGCACTCGCGCGCTTCGACTTTCCGATGAAGAACGCGCTGGCGTTCATATTCATGAGCTTCCGGTTTGTTCCCTTCATCGTGTTCGTCGTGCCGCTCTACCTCATTTATCAGCGTGTCGGGCTGCACAATACGCATCTCGGGCTCATTCTCGCCTATCAGCTGATCAGCCTGCCTTTCACGATATGGCTCCTGCGCAGCTTCTTCAGGGAGATCCCCGTCGAGATTCAGGAAGCAGCAGCAATTGATGGTTGCTCCTGGTTCGGGATTCTCACACGCGTTATAATTCCCCTCAGCCTGCCCGGATTGGCTGTGACGGTTATTCTGGGCTTCATGTTCTGCTGGAATGCGTTCAACTATCCGCTCATGCTGGCGGGCAGGCATACCTTCCCCGTCACTGTCGGCGCGATCCAGTTCATCTCCTACGAGCAGGTGCTGTGGGGGCAGATGGCTGCAGCAACCATTATCTCTGCGCTGCCCCAGCTGATCCTGAGTCTGATGGTTCAGAAGTACATCGTGCGCGGCTTAACAATGGGCGCCGTAAAATGAGAAAGCGTGCGGAGTGGACATGGGCAGCTTGAACGAAGCCGGCCTCTCTGCCGGCGAACTCGCAGACTTGAAACGAATGGCAAGCTTCATGATCCCCGCCGATGCGGCGTTCGGTGTTCCCAGTGCCGATGACCCGGTCATCTTTGCGGATATTGTCTCGTCGCTCGGGGTGGACCGTGAGGATGTTCGTACGGCCCTGGCCAATCTGCGAACCCTCGCCGGAGGCTCACTGGCGGATCTCGATGACGCGCGCGCCGAAGAGATGACGTTCCAACTCCTGGCTCAGAGCGGGCGGCCAGTGCAGGTGCTCGGGCGCGTGGTGCTGGCGGCCTACTATCGTGATGACCGCGTCGTGCGATCGCTCGGCCGCGAGCCGGGCGCGCCGTATCCCAAAGGGCAGACCGTGCCCGATGGCGATTGGTCCTTGCTCGAAGTTGTCAAAGTACGTGCGCCCATCTGGCGCGATGATCGGTGAGCCTGAGCCATGATCCAGAACGAAATGGTGGACGTGCTGATTGTCGGCGCCGGCGCATCGGGCGCGGCCGTGGCGTGGAGCCTGGCTGACACAAAGATGCGCATCGTCTGCCTGGAGCAAGGCGACTGGATGAAGTCGAGCGACTATCCCTCCAACGGTCGCGATTGGGAGGCGCGACGCTATACGGACTTCGACATCAGTCCCAATCGACGCGCGCGCCCGCTCGACTATCCGATCAACGACGACAACTCGGTGATGAAAATCGCCAACTTCAATGGCGTCGGTGGCGGCACGATTCTTTGGACGGCACATTTCCCACGCATGCATCCATCGGACTTCCGCGTGAAGTCGCTCGATGGTGTCTCCGACGATTGGCCGATCAGCTACTGGGATCTGGAGCCGTACTTCGAGCTGAACGATCGCATGGTGGGCGTTTCCGGACTGGCTGGAGATCCGGGTGTTCCTCCCCGCCATCCGCCCATGCCGCCGATACCGCTCGGTCGTACGGGCACGCGCTATGGGCAAGTGATGAACAAGCTCGGTTGGCATTGGTGGCCGTCCGACGTCGCACTGGCAACGCGCGACTACGAAGGCCGCGCCAAGTGCGTCAATCTCGGGCATTGCACGCCCGGATGTGCGCATGGTGCCAAGGCCAGCGCCGATATCACCTATTGGCCACTGGCGCTGCGCGCAGGTGTCGAGCTTCGCACCCGCTGCCGCGTGCGCGAGATCACGACGAACGAGCACGGCATGGCCAGCGGTGTCGTCTACTACGATCCGGATGGAAACGAAGTTTTCCAGCCGGCTGAAGTCGTCATCCTTGCAAGCAATGGCGTCGGAACGCCGCGGCTGCTGTTGAACTCTGCCTCGGCGCGCTTTCCGAGCGGCTTGGCGAACTCGAGTGGGCTCGTTGGCAAGAATCTGATGCTGCATCCCTGGCCGCAAGTGCGCGGCTATGTCGAGGATGAGATGGACGGCGATCGCGGTCCCATGACCTCCATCTGGAGCAAGCAGTTCTACGAAACCGATAGAGAGCGCGGCTACGTACGCGGCTACACCTTGCAGTTCATGCGCGTCACCGGGCCGGTAAACGAGGCCATCCAGAGCGCGTCAGTGGGCCACTTGCCGTGGGGGCGCGATCATCACCGCGTCTATCGCTCGCTCGTCAATCACCGACTTCAGATCGGCGTCGCCTGCGAGGATCTTCCCGAGGAGCACAACCGCGTCACGCTCGATCCCGTGCTCAAGGACAGCCACGGCATTCCCGCGCCGCGTATCGACTACACGATCAGCGATAACTGCGCGCGGATGATGGAGCATGGGATCGCCCGCGCGACGGAGATCCTCGAGACCGCAGGCGCAAAGAACATCTACACCTCGCGCACGCTGCTCAACTATCCCGGGCACCTTCTGGGGACATGCCGCATGGGCGACGACCCGGCGCGCTCGGTCGTCAATGCTTGGGGACGCTGCCACGACGTGAAGAATCTCTTCATCGTCGATGGCAGCATCTGGGTTACATCCGGCGGCGTGAACCCGACATCTACGATTCAGGCTCTCGCGCTATACATCTCCGATCAGATGAAACAGCGCCTCGATACGCTGTTCGATTAGCCGGAGGTCGCATCAGGCGCGGTCGGTTCCGGCGGCGGGGCTGTCCCGCCGGCCGGAGTTCGATGCCGTAGATCGCCGGATTGAATTAAAGTGGCTGCTTGGAGAAGTCGTAACGAGGCGGCAGCATGGAGGCCATTTCCTCCTTGGTGACCTTCTTCTTCACGTGGAACTCATCGTTTTCGATGCGGCTGATGTAGCAGTCGATCATGCCGCTATGGTCTTCCTTGCGGAGCGTCTTGGCGCCCTGAGCGAAGCCCAGCGAGTTGGCCATCTGCAGGCCTTCGAGCGCTTCGATCACGCCCTTGTCGTCGCTCTTCTGCTTCCAGCCGCTTGCCTCGATGGCCTGCTTTAGCGCGTAGAGGTTCTCCCAGCTCTGCCAGGAATGGCTCTTGGCGTTGACCTTGTCGCTGCCGATCTCGCGCGCGTGCACGTCGTCTGTGCCGATGAGCTTGTTGTACTCCTTGTGGAACTCATCGTCCTTGTACTTCAGCATGCGCGGGAAGTTCTCGACGATGTACACGCCTTCAGCCGCGCCCTTGAGATCGGCAGGCGCGATCGCCTCGATGGTGCCAGACACCGAGTACATCTTCATGGTCTTCTCGAGGCCCATGGACTTCGTTTGGGTGTAGAAGGCGATCGAAAGCGCGCCGAAGAACACCGAGAAGAGAACCTGCGTGTCCTGCGGAATGCGTGCGAGATAGGGAACGAGATCTTTGGCATCCAGCGGCACGTAGATCGGGTCGTAGACCTTGCCGCCGAGCTTCTCGATGACCGCCTTGTGCTCCTTGTAGTGGCTGTGTCCCCAAGCATAGTCCGGCGAGATGATCGTCCATGTCTTGCCGAGATTTTCGTACGCCCATGGCGCGCCCGCTGCGGCAAGGCCGTAGGTGTCGGTGCCTGTCCGGAAGCTGTAGCGCGTGCCGCGCTCTCCGGTGGCCTCGGTCGCCTCGCCCGTCGAGAAGTAGACCGTCTTCATCTCGGTCGCGACGGGGATCGACGCGAGCATGACACCCGAGTGGACCGAGCCGGTGATGAACGACGCGCGATTGCGCTGAATGAGCGCGCGCAGCTTGCGTGCACCAGCGGCAGGATTGGATTCCGTGTCCTCGGTGACGAGCTCGAGCTTGCGGCCCGCGATACCGCCGCTCTCGTTGATCGCCTTCGCTGCGGCGAGGGCGGCCTTGTTGTGCCAGTATCCCCATGAGGCGAAGCCGCCCGTCAACTCGCAGTGATGACCGATGACGATCGGGCCGCTCGCCTGGGCGAACGCCGACATGTCGCGCGCGAGGCTGATGTAGGCGCCGCTAGCGGCCGCGCCGCCGGCGAGTGCAACTTCGAGGAAGCTGCGGCGTGTCATGCCGCCACCTTCCTGCTTCTTCGTAGAGCTCTTCGGGAGGGAAATCTTGGTGGGACGCTTGGCCATGACTGAAGCTCCTTCCTGATGAGCCTAGAGAGAAACGCCGAGATAGCGGTGAACTGTGGTGGGGTCGGCACGTAGAGTTTCGGGCGTGGCCTCGTGAACGATCGTGCCGCGCTCCATCAGATAGACGCGGTTGGCGAGGCGCAGCGCCGTGCGCAGGTTCTGCTCGACAAGAAGAACGGAAATCCCGCGCTTGGCGATCTCCGATATTTCGTGGCGGATCTGCGAGACGAGCTTCGGCATGATTCCCTCGGTCGGCTCATCGAGCATGATGAGGGACGGCTTCATGACGAGGCAGCGCGCGAGTGCGAGCATTTGCTGCTCGCCGCCCGAGAGCGTTCCGGCCGCCTGCGAAGCGCGCTCTTGGAGGCGCGGAAAGCGCTGGAAGACATCGGTCATGACTTCAGGATCGGGCGCGCGCGTCAGGCCGAGCGTGAGGTTCTCCATGACTGACAGCAGCGGAAACATGCCGCGTCCCTGTGGAACGTAGCCGATCCCGAGTGCTGCAAGCTTGTGGGGCACAACCGTATCGAGGTTGACGCCATTGTAAGTCGCGGTACCGCCCGTGCGCTTCAAAAGCCCGAGGATGGACCGCAGTGTCGACGTTTTGCCGACCCCATTGCGGCCGAGGAGCGCAACCGTCTCGCCCGGCTCGACGCGCAGCGTGACGCCGCGCAGCACGGGGATCTTGCCAATGGATGCGGTAACGCCGTCGATTGCGAGCGCTGTCATCAATCGGCCTCCTCAGGTGCGCCGAGATAGGCCTCCTGGACTTCGGCCGAGGCACTTATTTCTGCCGGTGTGCCGCGCGCCAGCAGTGCCCCTTGCGCCATGACGATGATCTCGTCGGCAACAGCGAACACGACTTCCATATCGTGCTCGATGAGGACGACGTCGACGCTTTCAGCGATTTTGCGGATCGTCTCGACCGTCTGTTCGGTTTCCTGCGGTCCCATGCCACACACGGGCTCGTCGAGAAGCAGAAGCTTGGGCTCGTTCGCGAGTGCAAGCGCAATCTCGAGGAGAGCTATGTCCCCATACGAGAGCGCCGACGCGCGTGTGTTCAGGTGCTTCCAGAGACCGACCTGAACAGTGAGGCGCTCAACGCGTTGATTGACGGCTCCGTAAGAACTCGCAGAGCGGAAGGGCGAGATCAGCCCTTCATGCGCCATGACGGCCGCGCGAATATTCTCCGCGACTGTGAGGCCGGTAAACACGCTTTTGATCTGCAGTGTGCGTGAAACGCCGCGACGAACGATCTGATGCGGCTTCAGGCCCGTGATATTCTGACCATGCACTTCGACACGGCCTGTATCGGGGCGGAGCTCACCGGTAATGAGATTGAAGAGCGTCGTCTTGCCGGCGCCGTTCGGTCCGATGATCGCATTGAGACGCCGCGCCGGCAGATCGAAACTGATGTTGTCGACCGCGACAAGGCCGCCAAAGCGCCGCGTGAGGCCGTTCACACTGAGCGCGACTGCGTTGCCATTACCGTCGAGCACGTCAGCCTCCCCGCGTCGCATCGGTTGTCGGTCTGGACAAGCTCTGTTCGTCGGAAGGGGCGGCTGTGTCGGATGTCCCCGTATCCTTGGTGCGCGTCAGGATATTCAGCGCATCATCCCAGGCACCTGCGAGCCCACGCGGCGCGAACATCACGACCAGCACGGTGATGGCGCCGACGACGAACAGATAGTGCTCCCAGAATGACGAGATAATCTCGCGGAACACGATGAGCAATCCGGTGCCGAACAGCGGCCCGAGTAGACTCCCCGCGCCTCCCACGATCGCCCACACCACAGCCTCGCCCGACACGTGGTAGAACATGTACGAGGCTGAGGCGTAGCGCCCGAAGAATGCGAAGAGTGCGCCCGACGCACCGGCGAGAGCGCCCGCGAGCACGAATGCCACGTAGCGTGTCAGGTAGACGTTAATGCCGACGAGCGCAGCGCGCCGATCGTTCTCGCGCACGGCCATGAACCGCACGCCAAGCGGGCTGCGTACGATGATGCTGAACAGAGCGTAGACGCCCGCCACCACGAGGAGGATCGTGTAGTACTGCACGGACTGGTCGGCGAGCGAGAGCTTGAGATCGCCGAGCGACAGGACATCCGGCGCGCCGAACGAGATGCCATCATCGCCACCTGTGATCGGCTTGGCGCTCATCGCCGCGAAGTAGAGAATGAGCGAGAAGACGACCGTGATGATCGCGAAATAGTGCCAGGTCAGCCGCACGGCCACGCTTCCTGCGATGGCCGCCATGATCATCGCCGCGGCGATCCCGATCGCGAGGCCGCCCCAGAAACCGGCTCCCCAGTGAATGACCGACAGAGCCGCGCCGTACATTCCAACGCCGAAATAGAGCGCCTGGCCGAAGGACAGAAGACCGACGTAGCCGAGCAGTAGATTGACGCTGGCCGCCAGCAGGGACCAGATCAGGATCTCGGCGATGATGTCGATCCAGAACGGGCTGCCGAACAGCGGCAGAACTGTCGGGACGGCAAGCAGAGCGGCGAGCGTCAGGATGAGCGCGGTGCGCGAGATAGCGGCGGCGGTCATCGTGTCGCTCCCGAAAACAGGCCATTCGGGCGGACAAGGAGCGCAATGCTCATGAAGCCGAGGGAGATGATGCGCGCAATCGTCGGATCGGTGACGCTCGTAACCAAGCCTTCCATTACGGCAAGGAGCAAGGCAGCAGCGACCGTCCCCTGCAGATTGCCGAGACCACCGATGATCACGGCCATGAAGCAGAAGGGCAGGATATCGACGCCGGTTCGGAACTCCACGGTCGTGATAGGTGCCGCGATTGCGCCGCCGAGCAGGGCCATTGCCGTGCCGAGCCCGAACGTGATGGCACAGATCCGCGCGACCGGAATGCCGAGAGCTGTCGCGGTTTCCGGATCGTGGCGTACGGCGCGGATCCACGTGCCGAGCTTCGTGTGCGTAAGAAACACAAAGAACGCCACGAGGCACAGCGCCGCAAAGGCTGCCGCGAAGATGCGATAGACATCGTAGTCGATGCCGAAGAGCGGGATCGTTCCCTCGATTGGCGCGGCCATGCGGCGGGGCTGAGCACCATAGGTCGCGCGCACGCCTTCCTGCAGCATCATGGAAAGGCCGAATGTCGTGACGATTGTCAGCGAGGCCTGCCGGATGGTCGGCCGGATGATCACCCGCTCCAGAATCAGACCGACAGCAAAGCCGATGATTGGGACGAGCAGCAGGGCCAGCCAGTATGAGCCCGTCGAGGTCGCAAGCACGAGCGCGACAACGGTGCCGAGCATGAAGAAGTCGCCGTGCGCGACATTGATGATGTCGAGCAGGCCGAAAATGATCGAGAGGCCGAGCGCGATGAGCGCGATGATCAGCCCCCAAACCAAGCCGTTAACAGCGAGAGCCAGGACGAGTCCGGACACAAAGCCCCCAGTCTCAATCGCGCGAGTGCGCGCACCGAATTGAAGGCCTCGCGGCCTCGATCCCTTATAGTCAGCATGAATGGACACTCAATGCAACGCCGTCATATGCATATTTTGCTGGCCATGTGCACAATGTTTGGCTCGGCCGCATGAGGCAGTGTCAATCCGTATCGACATGCAGTATCAAGTGACGGCGGTATGCGCCGCACACGCGAGCCCGACGTCGGAAGCCCGGAAGGAACTCAATGGCTATCGAGCGTGCCCTCACGGACATCGGCCTGCACGAGACGGAAGTGCGCTTCTATTTGGCGGCGCTGGAGCTCGGCCAGGCCACGATGCGCGACATCGCGCGCAAAGCCGGCATCAGCCGCACAAACGCTTACGACGTCTTTTCGCGCCTGCTCGAGCAGCGGCTGGTCAACGAGATTCCGCAGGCGAGCGATCGCTCCATGCTGATCATGGCGGAGTCGCCCGCACGCGTGCTCGAGATCGTCGAAGAGCGTCGCAAGAAGCTCGAGGCCGTCATGCCAGAGCTTCTATCGCTGCACAACCGCACGCCGGCGAAACCGAAAGTCCGCTACTTCCAGGGACTGGATGGCATCAAGGCCGTTCTTGACGAGACGATCGCATGTCGCAGCAAGATGCTGCTCGGCGTCCTCTCCATGAGCGATCTCTACGAGGTGCCGGGGCGTGCATGGATGGACGACAACGTTCGACGGCGCATCGAGGCTGGCGTCACGCTGCGCGTCGTGCGTTCGGCAACGAAGGACTTGCACAAATTCTGGTCCGACAATCCGGCCGACTTGCGCATTCTGCGCTACGCCCCCGAAACCTTCAGCTTCTCGATGACGACGTACATCTATGACGACACTGTCGCCCTGATCTCATCCCGCAAGGAGAACTTCGCCATGACCATCGAAAGTGCGGAGTTTGCTGCCATGCAAACGGGGCTGTTCGAGACACTATGGGCCGCCAGCCATGCGGCTGAGAACGTCGCGCGCCGTCCGAGCCGCGACAAGCTCGTGCACCTGCATTCCAAGAAGTAAGTCAACCCGATCGGAACACCCGCATGCCGCAGAATTATCCCCGCTTTAAGGCCGCCGCCTGCCACATCGCCTCGGTCTTCCTGGACGCCGACGCAACGGTCGACAAGGCGATCTCCTTCATGCGCGAGGCCTCGAAGAATGGCGCCGCGCTCGTGGCATTTCCCGAGAGCTTCATTCCCGGTTTCCCGATTTGGGCGGCGTTGCGGCCACCGATCGAGAACCATGATTTCTTCCGCTCGCTCGCCATGCAGTCCATCAGAAAGGACGGCCAGGAAGTGGCGCGCCTTTGTGCTGCTGCGCGCGAATACGGGATCTACGTCTCGACCGGCATCAGCGAGGGCACGGATGCGAGCGTCGGCTGTCTCTGGAACTCCAATCTGCTCATCGGCCCCGATGGGAGCATCCTGAACCATCATCGCAAGCTCGTTCCGACCTTCTATGAAAAGCTGATCTGGGCAAATGGCGATGCCCGTGGCTTGCGCGTGACGCAAACCGAGATCGGCCGCGTCGGGATGCTGATCTGCGGCGAGAATACCAATCCGCTCTCGCGCTACGCTCTCATGGCCGAGGGCGAACAGGTGCACATTTCGACCTACCCGCCCATCTGGCCCACGCGCCCGCCGAGCGACAACACCGGCTACGATCTGCGCAAGGCCATCGAGATCCGCGCAGGTGCGCACGCGTTCGAGGCGAAGGTATTCAACATTGTCTCCTCGGCGCTCGCCGACGAAAAGCTGATCGCTGCCGTTGCGCGCGAGGATAAGAGCATCCGCGAAATCATCGAGCGCTCGCCCAAGAGCGTATCGATGATCCTCGATCCGACAGGCTCCATCATGAGCGAAGTGATCAGCGGCGAGGAAGGCATTGTCTACGGAGAGATCGACACGGCATTGTCGGTCGAGCCGAAGCAGTTCCACGATGTCGTCGGATACTACAATCGTTTCGACATCTTCGATCTGAAGGTCGATCGCTCCGCGCGCGAGCCGGCGCGATACCTTGAGACCGTTGCAGCCCAGTCCGCCGATGCCGAGGACCAGCATTCCGAACGACCCTAGAGGACATGCGCCATGAGTGACGCCGCTCGTCATCAGATTGGACTGATACTCTTCCCGCGTTTGACCCAGCTCGACCTGACAGGACCGTTCGAGGTCCTGGCGCGCCTGCCGAACGCCGACGTCCATCTCATCTGGAAGGATCTCCAGCCGGTCGTCAGTGACGTCGGCCTCAAGATCCTGCCGACCACGACATTCGCCGACTGTCCGAAACTGGACGTCATCTGCATTCCCGGCGGCCCCGGTATGAACGATCTTCTTGAGGACGAGGAGGTGCTGGCATTCGTCCGCGAGCAGGAAGCTCATGCGCGATACGTGACATCCGTCTGCACGGGTGCGCTTGTGCTCGGCGCCGCTGGTCTCCTGCAGGGTTACAAGGCCGCGACGCACTGGGCCTCCATGCAGTTTCTCGAGGCCTTCGGCGCAACGCCGATCAACACGCGCGTCTGCATCGATCGCAATCGGATTACGGGCGGCGGCGTGACCGCTGGGATAGATTTCGGATTGCTGCTGGCCGAAGCGCTTTCAGATCGTCTGACGGCCGAAAAGATTCAGCTCTACATGGAATACAATCCCGAGCCGCCGTTCTCTGCCGGTGCGCCGGATACTGCACCGCCCGCGGTGGTCAGCGAGTTCCGCTCTTATGTCGAGGGCATGCTCAAACGGCGAGGCGAGGTCGTCGCGCGAGCTGCGCAGAAGTTGCCGCTGAGGGCGTCATCCTAGTCGGCTGCGCGAGGCCCCGGACATACTGATCGACGTCGTTTCAGACGCTGTTCCCTCAGCGCGGCGTCGGTCTTTTTGCACATACGCGTAGGTCGGCCATGACTTTCATGGTTGCCGCGAGGACCAGCGCGCACAGGGCCAACTTCGACATTGTTCCCATGGTCCCGTCGATCAGCACAGCGTGGACCACGCTCCCGACGACGATCACCACTGCGAGGATCGTATGAGCGATGCGCCATGTTCGTAGGCTGAGGCGCAATCGCCGGCGGAGTGCAGCCAGGAGCGCGGTGGAGAACACTGCCCACATGGCGATCACCCCCCAGTCTGAGAACGGCGTCGGCGATGTGAAGAGAAGGGCGTCAATCACATCCGGGGGACTGGTTATCCAAAGACCTCCGACGTGGACCACGACCGCCACGACCAGCAGTCCTCCGATCCAGCGATGCAGGCGCCGCTCTTGAAGAGGCGCCAATCCCGGCAAGTAGCCGCCAATCAGCAGGGGCTGAATGAGGATGAGCCCCAGTGCAACAACGCCCGCAAATCCGGCCACGATGTAGACAGGGTCGCGCCAAGCGAGCAGCGGGCTCGCCGCCGCAACGGCGATGGGTACGCCGACAGCCATCGCGAGACCGGCCCAGATCAGAGACGCGCGCGCCAACCTCATCTTCTTTGAAGTCAGCTCGATCACGCCGGCTGAAGGACGAAGTGCGCCTCGAGGCTGGTGGCTTTTGCGCTCGACATCAGCGGGCGCAGAAATACGGTTTGGAATGCACCGCTGTCATAGGCGAGATGGCCATGCGCTTGGCCGAAAGCGGGAACGATCTGCGGCATCTCGAGTCGGAACACGCCATTCGCGTCAGTAAGCGTCGCTCCATGACTCCGCTGATCGCGCTCGTGTCCTTCGGTCGTGTGCGCCCAGATCTGTACGCGTTGACCCGCAAGCGGAGCGCCATCGCCAGCGCGGCGCACGGTGCCCGTCATCCAGAAGCCCCCGCCACCAATGCGCTCCACGATCGGTGCCCCCGGGCGATAATTGTTGGCTCCGCCGCGCATCGAAGCGGTCGGTGCGAGCCCTTGCGCGCGGGCGGGCAGCAGCAGCCCGGAAGCGCCTGTTGCAAGAACGGAACCTCCTGCGGCGAGAAGGCTGCGGCGATTGAGCAGGACAGTAGCCATACAGAGACCTCTAACGAGCGTAGCCGTGATCGGCCGATAGCTTGGACGGCATGTTGCGCTGAAGCTTAACGCTGTTGCGACCAATTCCCAACAATGCAGGGCAATGCGTGCGATCAACTACAACCACAGTTTCGTGATGGCGGTCGCCGCCATGCGAGCCACAAGATTACGCCTGCACGTCAACGCTGACGCGAGCCGGCACAAAGCCGGGTGCACCGATCTTGAACGGACCGCCGGTAGCGATCGTCATGTGAACCTGTATGCTTCTGCAGGATCGAAGCCAGCCTCATAGGACGCAATCATGCCCTCAGAACGAAAAGTCGTGTTGCGACCGCTGGAGCGCGAGGATCTGCATTTCGTGCACCAGATGGACAATAACGCAAACGTCATGCGCTACTGGTTCGAAGAGCCTTACGAGACCTTCGTCGAGCTGGCAGCGCTCTACGACGAGCATATCCATGACCAGACCGAGCGCCGCTTCGTGGTGGTTAGTGAGGACAAGAATGCAGGCCTCGTCGAGCTGGTCGAAATCGATCACGTCCATCGTCGGGCGGAGTTTCAGATCATCGTCGCCCCCGATCACCAGGGTAAGGGTCTCGCAAAACGCGCGGCGGAACTCGCTATGGACTACGGCTTCGGCGTGCTGAACCTCCATAAAATCTATCTCGTCGTCGACAAGGACAACACGAAGGCTGTCCATATCTATGAGAAGCTGGGCTTTGAGGTCGAAGGTGTGCTGCGGCAGGAGTTCTTCATCAACGGCCAGTACCGTGACGTCACGCGGATGTGTCTCTTTCAGCAGGACTATCTCGGTTCGCGTCCAAAGCCCGAGCGTATGCTGACACCCACGGCTCAGTGATGGATTTGTTTGCCCGGGCCTAAAACGCGACCGAACTACCGGAACGGCGGTTCGTCGAAGCTGCGCAATTTGCGCGAATGCAGCGAGCTGAGCTGGCTGCGCAAGAGGTCGATCGCGGCAAGCCCAATCTTGAGATGCTCGCCAACTGCGCGCTGATAGAAGCCGGTCGCGGCGCCCGGCAGTTTGATCTCACCGTGGAGCGGCTTGTCCGAGACGCACAGGAGAGTGCCGTACGGCACGCGCAGGCGATAGCCCTGAGTTGCGAGCGCCGAACTCTCCATGTCGACAGCGATGGCCCGACCGAGATTGATGCGGCGGCGCTCCTGTGACCAGCGCAGCTCCCAGTTTCGGTCGGCATAGCTCACGACGGTGCCCGTGCGCAGTCGCCGCTTCAACGCCTCGCCGTGCTCGCCGGTGACCTGCTCCGCGGCCTCCTGCAAGGCCACCTGTACCTCGGCAAGAGCTGGCACCGGGATTTCGGGCGGCACCAGATCATCCAGAATGCTGTCGCGCCGCAGATAGCCGTGCGCGAGCACGTAGTCGCCAATGGTTTGAGACTGCCGCAGTCCGCCGCAGTGGCCGATCATCAGCCAGCAATGCGGCCTCAGCACCGCGAGATGGTCCGTGGCGGTCTTGGCGTTCGATGGGCCGACGCCGATATTGACGAGCGTGATGCCGCCCTGGCCGTCGGCACGCGCGAGATTGTAGGCTGGCATCTGATATCGATGCCAGGGCGCAGCTGCGGCCAGAGCGACCGAGGCATCCACGTCGACTCCGCGGCGAACGACGCTTCCACCGGGCAACGTGAGCTCTGTGTAAGGGCTGGCTGCCTGATTAAGCTCTCCGAGGCTCCAGTCCACGAACTGATCGACGTAGCGCTGGTAGTTGGTGAAGAGGATCCAAGGCTGGATCGTACGCCAGTCGGTGCCGGTATAATGCGCGAGACGGCGCAACGAGAAATCGACGCGAACGGCGTCGAAGAGCGCGAGCGGGCGCGGCCGCCCCACCTCGAAACGCCACAGTCCATCGGCGATCTCGTCGCCGACATTCGAGAGCAGCGGCGTCGGGAAATACCGTGCGAGGTCGGCGACCGACAGGCCGCCATGGACAAACTCATCGCCAGCTTCGGTCACAAACGGATACGGGATTTCCTGATCGCTCACACCGACGTCAATGTGGGCGCGGAACTCGTCGACAAGCGGCCGCAACTGCTCGAGCAGATAGCCGCGGAAGAAAGCGGGCTGCGTTATGGTGGTAGCGTAGAGGCCTGGCGCCTGGAACTTTGCCCAGGCCCGCCGCGTGAAGGGCACTGGTTTGCCGGACTGCCAGTTCACGCGCAGCTCGGGATAGCGAAACGCTACTCGTTCGTCGGCCGTCGGAATGGCGCGGTCCGTCACATATCGTGCGAGCGCCTCGCGCAGCGCTTTGCACGCCGCGGCGTGATCCCGCTCCAGCCGCTCGACGGCTTCCTCTGGCGTCAATCCGCGCTGATCAGCCATGGAGAGTCTTCCTGCTACGGCCACGACCTGCAAAGTGACAATCAATCACGGTGATATGACTTTGCACAAGGGATCGTGGTGTCCGGCTGATGTCGTTGATCGCGATGAGGTGTGGTCAGAATATAAGTAACATCAATCATGTAACGAGTTTCCGAACGCGATTGAATATCGAAAACGTCCCTGCACGCAGGTGCGGACGCTATCCAGTAAAATCAACGTGGTCGATCTGATCGCGCAGATCAATTGAAAGGCGTATCATTGCCTGCCGGCTCCAAGCCCTTGCCGAAAGGGTCGAGAAATGAAGCGCGCGCCGAGGTGGCAGAGTAGGACAGTCAGAGCCATCATTTACGGGGCACTCCCCTGCCTCCTTGGGCTTGGCGCGGCCTGCTACCTCCGCTGGAGCGGTAGCGTCTGGCTGGCGATATCGGGCAGCTTTTGGCCGATTATCCTCACGTCCGCTTCGCTGGCGATTCTGATCAGGCTCGCTTTCTCGCCGTACGACGACAGGCTGATCGCCACTTCCGCGTGGCTGACACTCCTGGTGACCTGGTTCTATGTGCCGATGTGGGCGTCCGCGGTTCAGGTGCAGCATACCGCAGCTCTCATCGATCGGGACGGGCATGTGCGACTTGCAAGTGATGTGGCGCGGCAGCCGGGGTATGATGTCTGGCTTCTCACCAACAACCCCCGCATCAGGATCGTGCACAATACCTCCGGTGTTGTGGCGACGAATTCTCTCATTCTGAATTACCGCTACGCCGAGCCGTACATTGCGACACGTCGTGATCAGGATAACCTGCTCGATCCGATCTCGAACGCCGCTAATGCCATACTGCAGGAGGAAGCCAAACGGCCCCGCGCATCGAGAATTGCCCTCATCGACGACGAGGCCGCTCGCAAGGTTGTGCTTGAAAAGATCTGCCAGGCCGCCGCGACCGGAGCTCAGTCGGCGTGCCCTATCAAGATGACCTTGATACCCCAGAGCGAAGCGACTGCGCTCGGCGCAACCTGGAGCAAGTTCTATAGCGAGAAGGAGGCCGTGCAAGAGAAGCACGCGCCGACTCTGATGCGACTGCTGACGCAATCAGACGCCCCACTCGTCGACCGGGATCAGGTCTTTGCGGCACTCCTGGAATGTGCCGATTCGATCTCGCAGATTTCCCAGGTAGCGCAGAAGCCTTACTGGCTAACGGACGATCAGCTCGCCGAGTTGATCACGCGTATCATGGCCTCGCCCGAGGGCGGCAACGAAGCCGCCGCCATCGTTGCCAAAGTCGTTCGGTTGAAGTCCGAGCAGCGCCGTGCACTACGTGCGAAGGCAATCGACGAGGCGAGTATCGCAGCACTGCTCGATCATGCGATCGCACTGCGCATCACCGACTCCGAGCTTGTGCAGCTGGCCTCGCGCATGCGCGAGACCTTTTCATCCAGCCCGGGCGTCGCAGTGCGCGCTCTCGAGCTCTTCGGCGAACGCCTTCCGTCCGAGACCCAGCAGGACGCCATAAGGGGGATTGTGAAGGCGAAGGCATCCTATGCCTTGACGGCGCTTACCAACTTGAATTTCTCGGCCGAGTTGCGTGAAGAGCTCATGCAGAAGGTGCTGGCCGATGCCGACTATGGTGATTTTGCCCAGGCTAAACTGTCGAAGGACAAGGTGCAGGGTATGTTCACGCCGAAGGAGATGAGAGCACTCATAGAAATGGCGGTAAGGCGGAGCGAGGACTCCGAAAAGTGGATGAACTTCACGCTGGGATCGCTGGCGATAAGCGAGATGACGCCATCCGAGCGGCGATCGCTTCTTACTGGATTGCTGTTCAAGAGCCCTCGTGCTGCACTGGAATTCGTCAGCGAGAATCGGCGCTATCTTGAGCAGGAGGAGATCAATGAGGTTACGCGCGACTACACGCGAACCATAGCGGCCGATCTTTGCCTGCACTTGTCACATCGCAATGCGAACCGCCGCATAGAATACTTCAGCGAAGAGCAGCTGCAGATCCTTCGCGACTGTGCGGACGCCAAATAGCGCGGCGGCCATCATCAATGTTGCGCGCGAAGCATCTCGGTCAGCGTGGGGAAGTGCTCGCGACCCCAGTATAGATCGCCATCAGGGAGCAGGACGCTCGTCACGCCGAACACGCCGGCGGCTTCCGCATCCGCCTGTACTTGCTTCAGCAGTTCGCGCCCTTCACTCTCGACATAGGAAACAAAGTCCGATGCGTCGGCGCCGCACTCCGCGAGCAGGGCAGCCAGAACAGGCACGCTCTCGATGTCGAGTTCCCGCTTCCAGAAGCGCTCGAACACGCGGTCGTGATAGCAGCGGAACACGCCGCGATCCTTGGCGAAGAGCATGCCCATGTTGGCTAGCGACGAGTCCCATATTTTCTGCGTGCCGCGGATGGTCAAGCCTCGCCGATTGGCCTCGCGCCGGCAGTCCATGTAGCTGTACTTGACGCGCCGCCACTGATGCGCATTGCGGCTTTGCTCGGCCACGCCTCCACTCGCATCGAGTTTGGCACTGCCGAGATAGGCCGGAATATCGAGCGTGTATGGGAGCCAGTCGATCTCCACGCCCGTCTCGCGCTCGAGGTCGTAAACGAGATCCTTGGCGAGATAGGCGTAGGGGCTCTTGTAATCCGAGTAGACCTTGATCGTTCGCTTCGTCATGTCGTGCGCCTTCCAATTGCCGCGCGCTCGAAAACTTCACCTTGATCGTGACCCGCGCGCAGCAGGTATTTCTGGATTTTCTGGCTAGGCGTCTTGGGCATTTCGCGCCGGAACTCGATGAAGCGCGGCACCCAAAAGCGCGGCATGTGCTCGTCGCAGAAGTCCCACAGCTCGTCGGCTGTCGCCGTTGCGCCCTCTCGCAGCACGACCACAGCCTTGACTTCGTCCTCACCGAGTTCCGAGGGGGCCGCGACGACGGCACATTCGAGGATCGCCGGATGGCGGTTGAGCGTCGCCTCGACTTCGGATGACGAGATGTTCTCGCCGCGGCGGCGGATCGAATCCTTCTTGCGATCGACAAAGTAATAGTAGCCGTCGGCGTCCGCCCGTGCGTTGTCGCCCGTGTGGAACCAGAAGTTCCGGAAAGCTTCGATCGTCGCCTCGGGGCTGTTGTAGTACGCGGAGAGCATGGCGTACGGGCGCTTCGGACGCACCAGGATCTCACCGACTTCGCCGACGGCAACAGGCTCGTCGCGTTCGTTGGCGATCATGACATCGAATGTCGCGGAGTTCGGCTTACCGCAGGAATCCTTGCGGCGCTCACCGCCCGGGGGCGTTACCGTCACGATGCCGGTTTCCGTGGCGCCATATACCTCGACGATCTTGCAGTTGAAGCGGCGCTCGAACTCGTCATTGACCTTGGCAAAGTAGAAGCGGCGCGCCGGCTGATCGGCATCGTCGGCGCGTGGCGGCTGCTTCAGCAGGATCGGCACCATGGAGAAAATGCCGTGCGCGACATCTGCGCGATACTTGCGCACGTCGTCCCAGAAGCCTGATGCGGAGAAGCGCGGCACGATGGCGATGCGCCCGCCATTGATGATCGCCGGGACAACACCGAGCCACGACGCCACCGCATGAAACAGCGGCATGCAGGTGTAGATCGACTGGCCCTCGGCGTAGTCCGTGGACATGATCCAGTCGCGCGCGAACGTGATGACGTGCGCGTGACTCGCGAGCACGCCTTTCGATGGGCCTGTCGTTCCGGACGTGAAGCTGATCGCCAGCGGATCGGAGGGTACTATTTCGATGCCCGGATCGCGGTCCGGTGCGCTCATGACATCGGTGAGGGTCGAGACGGAAATGCCTCCTCGAAGTGTACGCGGTGCACCTGCCATCGGCGCGGTCAGGATCACATGGCGCAGGCTCGGTAAATCCGCAGCGACGGCTTCCAGCCGATCGACGAAATCGGGATCGATGACGATATGCGAGACATCCGCCTTGCCGAGCTGATAGCGGAGGATATCGCCCTTGTAGTCGGTATTGATCGGGACATAGACAGCGCCCGTGCGCGCCGCGCCGAGCCAGGCATCGATGAAGCCCGGCCCATTCATCGCCATGATCGCGATCTTGCTATCCTTGCCGGCGTCGAGCGCCAGAAGGCCATTGGCCGTGCGGTTGGCGCGCGCGTCGGCTTCGGCGTAAGTCTGCGTTGCGTCCTGAAACTCGAGGAACGTGCGCGCGCCGTGGCGCTCTGCGGCCGTTCGCAATAGTCCACCGAGCGTAAAGGGCTCGCACTTGACGTCGGACATTTCGCATAACTCCTGAGCGACTGCCGCGCCTCAGGCGGCCTTGCGCCGAGGCTCCAGCAGGCGGAAGGCGCCGAGCACATCTTCGATCGTGCCATCGGGCAGGCGATCGACAAAGCGCTCCAGCATATCGAAGGCTTGCGATGGCACAGCTTGCTCGGCGCCAATGCGCCGCACGAGTTGGGAGACGCCAGCGCGATCGTAGTTATAGTCATCCGTTGTCATGCGCTGGTCGCGCACGAGGCGGCGGCCATCCTCGGTCTCGATTTCGATGATGGCGCTCAGGATAGGTACATTCGCATCAGCGACAAGTGCGATGCGCCCGACGAGCCCATTCACGACCGGATCGTCGTACGTGGTCATGCGCTTCATGTCCGGGATGCCGTGAAGTAGCGTCGAGGAGATGCAGAACGGAATACTCATCAAGGTGCCGGAGATCGTGCTGAACGGCCCGACGGCGTCCATGCCCGCATAACCGCACTCGTACGGGTTCATGCGCACCTTGACGGACTTGATCTTCGCGCTGCCGAGGTCCTTGCGAAGCTCCAACGCGCCGGTGACCGGCGTCTGGTTGAAGGCGCAGACGGGGAAGGGCTTGAAAGTCACGCGATGGATGAACCATTCCTTGCCGAGCGATCCCGCGAGCGCCGCGACATCGGGCTCGGTGCGGCCGAACGCACGCACGAGACCGGCTTTGCCTTCGAGCGCATAGGGCGCCGACACCGAACCGGCGCGTGCCAACTCGGCGGCCACCAAGCCATTGCGACCAATGAGCCCTGGCTGATAGCGCCACTCGTCCGTGCCATCGACGAAGGACTGCAGAACGCCACCTGTGAAGGACACCGCATTGCCGAGTGCTGCCGCCGTGCGCTCGGCGTCGAGGCGAAGCAGGCGGCTTGTCGCTGCGGCTGCTGCGACAACGCCGTACGTCGCTGTCGAGCGGAAGCCGCCCGGCGTGGTGTTGATGGCAAACGCCTTCTCGAGCAGGCCGCCGGCCTCGTAGCCTGCTACGAGCGCCGGGATGAGTTCGGAAAGCGGCGCGCGGCGTGTCTCGATCATTGCGGTGAGGAGCGGCACGAGGATGGTGCCGAAGTGCGCGGCGCCGGAGGAGTCCTCCTGCGCGCGGCCATGAAACAGCGCCGCATTCGCGAGGCACGCGCCGCCGACAGTGGTGCGGCGTCCATCTGCGAGCATGGTCGCGCCGTTTGACACCTCGCCATCGAGTGCCAGTGCCGCCACGCGCGCGACGGGCGCATAGGGCGTGTCGTGGCAGTCGAGGCCCATGCCGTAGGCATTGAGCAGGCAGGCGCGTGCCTTCTCGACGACCTCGGGCGGCATGGTCTTCGCGTCGAGCGCGGAGGTGAAACGGGCGATATGTGTGGCCAGCGTCGTCATGGCGTTCTCCTCGCTGGTGGACTCGCTATCGGGCCCTGGCGCCACCATCACATGGCGAGATAGCGCCGCCGGACCTCCTCGTTGGCCTTCAGGCCGGAAATCGTATCACGGTAGACGATCGCGCCTTTGTCGATGACGACGGCATCATCGGCAACGCCGAGGCAGAAGTGCATGTTCTGCTCGGCGATCAGCGTCGTCGCGCCCGTCTTGCGCAGCGTCTTCAGCAACTCGCCGATACGCGCGACGACGATCGGCGCGAGGCCCTCGCTCGGCTCGTCGAGCAGCAGCACGATCGGGTTGCCCATCAGCGTGCGGGCGATGGCCAGCATCTGCTGTTCACCGCCCGAGAGACGACCGCCCATGCGGTAACGCAGCGGTTCGAGCAGCGGAAACACCTCGAACACGCGCTTCAATGACCAGTCGTCCTGGCCATTGGGGCCTTTCTTGGCACCGATCTCGAGGTTCTCCTCGACCGTGTGTTCGGGGAAGATCTGGCGATCCTCCGGCACGAAGCCGATGCCTGTGCGCGCAATCACGTGCGGTGCGCGACCGGCAACGTTCGTCCCGGCAACCTCGACGACGCCACGGCGCGGCGGTGCGACGCCGGCAATGGCCTTCATGGTCGTGCTCTTGCCGGCGCCGTTGCGGCCGAGCAGGGCCAGCGTTTGACCCTCCTTGAGATCGAGGCCGACGCCGAAAAGAATCTGGCTCTTGCCGTAGAAGACGTCGAGGCAATCGACGCGAACGATCGGGCTGACGCTCATACTGCTGCCTCCTCGTGGCTCGTGCCGAGATAGGCTTCGATGACCGCCGGGTTGGTGCGGATTTCGTCGGGTGTACCCTCGGCGAGCAGCCGGCCATAGCAGAGCACCGAGATCTTCGGCGCAATCTTGAAGACGATGTCCATATCGTGCTCGATAAAGACCAGCGTGAGCTTCTCGCGCTCCCAGAGCTCATGCACGCGCTCGATCATGCGCCAGCGCTCGTCAGGCCCCATGCCCGCCGTCGGCTCGTCGAGCAGGAGCACCTTGGGATCGAGTACCAGCGCGAGTGCGATATCGAGCAGCTTCTGATCGCCGTGGGAGAGATTTGCGGAGGTCACGCCGAGTTTCTCGGTCAGACCCAGCATCTCGGCGACCTCGTGCGCACGATCACGCATCTCGGGTAGCGGAAAGCGATGCGTGATGTTCTGCGCGCGTCGGCGATGCGCCGTGACGGCGCCGAGCAGGCTCTCTTCGACGGTGAGCGTCGGGAAGATGCGCGCAACCTGGAAGGCTCGGCCGATACCCGCATCGATGATCTGCGCCCGCGAGCGGCCAATGAGGCTTTCACCATTGAAGGTGACAGAACCTTTGTCCGGGATGAGGCCGCCGCTGAGGAGATTGAAGAACGTGCTCTTGCCGGCGCCGTTCGGCCCGATGATCGCCGTGAGCGAGCCCGTCGGGAAGTCGATGTTGACGTCCGAGATGGCCGCGACGCCGCCGAAGGATTTGAAGAGACCTTTGACCTCGAGCATGGCGTCAGCTCCCGCTCCTGCTGCTGGCCTCACGGCGCGCGCGGAACCAATCCGCGACGAAGTCCGTCACGCCCTTCCGCAGGCCAAGCGCGAACAACAGAATTACGGCGCCGAGGAACAGCCCATGATGCTCGGTGCCGCGCGTGATCACATCATTCAGCAACGAAAGGATCAGCGCGCCTGCGGCCGGGCCGATGAACGTCGAGAGCCCACCGAGCATGATCATGAAGATGCCTTCGCCCGACATCGTCCAGTTCACGAACTCCGGGTAGGCGCCCGAGACGAAGAGAGCCATGACCATGCCGCCGAGCGAGCCGAACACGCCGGCGATCACGAAGGCCGTCAGCTTTGCGCGGAAGACATTGATGCCGAGGAAGGTCGCGCGCTCCGTATTGTCGCGGATCATGCGAAGCGTGTAGCCGAAGGGCGACTCGACGATCTGGCGCAGGATGAGCAGGCCGATGACCATGAACGTCACCGCGAAAGCATAGCGGTGCGATTCGATCGACAGGTCGATGCCGAGGAAGGGCGGGCGCGGGATGCCGCCCATGAGCCCCTGGTCGCCGCCTGTCAGCGGAACCCAGGCGATCACCGTGCTGTAGAGCAGCATCTGGAAAGCGAGCGTTATGAAGGAGAAGTAGATGTCCTTCAAGCGAATGCTAATGGCGCCGACGACGAGGCCCAGAAGTGCACTTGAGACGATCGTAATGAGAATTGCCGTCGGGATCGAAACGCCGAGACGCTGCATGGAAAGGCCGAAGGCATAGGCGCCGAAGCCGAAAAACATGCCGTGGCCGAACGAGACCATGCCCGTGTAACCGACGAGCAGATTCAGAGATGTCGCGAAGAGGGCGAAGGCGGCTACGCGAATCACGAGGTCGTTGATCATCCGGCTCGGCCAGATGTACGGCAGGAGCAGCAGGACGATCAGCGCGACCGCGGCTATCGAAACATCGCGGGCGAGATTGGGGCGGCTCGATAGCATGGCCTCACCCCTCCTTGCCGAGCAGTCCGCTCGGCTTGATGATGAGGATCACCGCCATCAGCAGGAACATCAGCCCCTCGACGAAAAGAGGGAAACCGATCGAGCCAAATGAGCGCACGAGGCCGATCAAGATCGAGCCGAGTAGCGCGCCGGCGATCGATCCCATGCCGCCGATGACCGTGACGATGAAGGACTCGATGAGGATCGAGAAACCCATGCCTGCGGTCAAAGAGCGGACAGGTGCGGCGAGGCCGCCCGCCAGTCCGGCGAGCATGCCGCCGAGGACGAACACGCCGCTGTACACGAGGCCCGTGTTGATACCGAGCGCAGAGACCATGCTCGGATTGACCGCCGCCGCGCGAACGACCGTGCCGAACTTGGTGCGCGTGATGACCAGATAGAGCACGGCCGAGATGACGAGCGTGACGATGATCAGGAAGAGGTAAAACACCGGGACAATGCCGCCGGCGATGAAGAGCGGTGGCTTCTGGAAGGCCGTTGCCATGCCCATCGACTTGAATTCCGGCCCCCAGATGATCTTCACGGCATCATCCAGAATGAGGATGAAGGCGTAGCAGACCAGGAGCTGCATGAGCACGTTCGAGCCGTACACTTTGCTCATGAAGAAGCGCTCGAATATCAGCGCGAACAGCCCTACGCCGGCGGCGGCGGCCAGAACAGAGAGGAAGTAGCTGTCGGTCAGCCCGTTTACGGTGAACGCCAGGTACGCACCGAGCATGTAGAACGAGCCGTGCGTGAAGTTGACGACCTTGAGCACACCGAAAATGAGAGTGAGCCCGGCCGCCACGAGGAACAGCAGCATTCCGATGATGAGACCGCTCGTCGTCTGAGTGACGAGGCAGGAGGCGGAGGTTAGGCACTCCGTGAGTGCATCGAGATTCAAGCGTCACCTCGGATGGTGGTCTGTTCCAAATCACTCGCAGGGCCAAGGAGATGCCTCAGCCCTGCGATGGTAGCTCCGAACGGGCGCAAAATCAGGTGAAGTTGTTGCGCTTCTTCCACTCGGCCTCGAGCTGGAGGATCGTATCCCAGTTTGCCCCGGTCACCTGCGGCACATAGGGCTCCGCAGAGATCGTGGTGCCCCAGCCAATGGCGTATCCGATCACGGTCTGATCCTCGGCACGCATGGTGACCGTGCCGTCGGTGCCGAACGGGCAGTCGATCTTGAGGCCGCGCATGGCCTCGGCGATCTTCTTGCCATCTGCGGAGTTCGCTTTTTTCGCACCTGCCGCGATGAAGTGGATGCCGACCCAGTTCTCCCACGACCAGTTGGTGGGGTACTCCTTGTAGCGTGCGCGATACTCGTCGCCCCAAGCGGCATTCTCCTTGGTGGCGGGATAGGTCTTGATGTAGCGCGTTGCCGAGTGAATGCCTTTGGGAAGGTTCTTCACCGCGGTCAGCACGGTGTAGTCGGCCATGTTGATCGCGAATACTTCCATCTGCGAGAAGAGCGCGTAGATGCTGGCCTGATCCACCCATGAGGTGAGGTCGCCGCCCCAAAGCGCCGAGTAGAGCGCCTGTGGCTTGCTCTGGAGGACGCGCGTAATGACCTCCGTATAGTCGGGCTGGAAGAGCTTCGGCCATGCCTCGGTCGTCACCTCGGCTTGGGGATAGAAGTGCTTCAAGTACTCGACGAAGAGCTGCGTGTTGTCGCGACCGTACGCGTAGTCCGGCGAGCACGTGGCCCAGCGATTGATCTTCTTTGTCTTGGCGATTTCGGCGGCGTACGCACCGCTCACCACGGCATCATGAATACCTTGGCGGCACGAGCGGAAGGCGAGCGGGATGCGGATCTTGGGATCGGCTGTCAGCGAGGATGCCTCGGAGTTGGTGTGCATTACGAGCACGCCGAGATCCTTCGCGACCTCCTGCACGGCGAATGAGCCGGATGACGCCTCCCCGTCGAGCAGGATTTCGCAGCCATCGCTGTTCACGAGTTCGCGCGCGACGCGTGCGGCTTCCTGCGGCTGGCCCTTCGAGTCGCGAATGACCATTTCGATCTGGCGACCGGCAAGACCGCCCGCCGCGTTGATTTTCTCGACTTCCATCTGCACGGCATTGCGCGACGACGTGCCGAGCTGCGCGACGCGGCCCGAAAGAATTGTCGGCATGCCAATTCGGATGACCTTGTTCTGCGCCGCGACAATATTGGGCGCAAAGATCGTAGCAGCAGCTCCGGCCGCGGCGCCCTTGAGGACGGTGCGGCGATCGAGCTCGACGCGCTTGCGAGCCATGGGTGTTCCTCCTGAGTAGTCACTAATGTGAACGGCCGTACGGATCGGCCTTGTTATTGGCCCGAGTGTGCTTCAGGCTGCGGATCATCGTCAAGATGATTCCCGAGTCATGATTCATGTTACATCGCGACGTTCCGCCTCATAGACGGCCTGTGCCGTCGCGATTGCGCGTCCCGCGCCGTTCGCCGCGTGAACTTCGACGCTCACATGGACGGAGCTTCCGCTTCCCTGCGCCCGCGCGATCGCCGTTAGATTCTCATCCCCAGCGGGGTTCGGAAAGGCGGTGGACAGGCTCAGAAGACGGGGCGGTATCTCGGAAATCTCGATCGCTGCGGCGGTGGCGGCGGCCTCGATCAGCTTCAGGAGGATGCCTCGGCGGATCGCGCCATCCGCACCAAGGCACGCATCCGTTACTTCGAGATCGACGCGCGCTTCGCCCGGGCTCGCCGGGGCTGTGCGGAAGTGGGCGGCATCGCTGATGATCGCGTCATCGGTCGCCTTGGCGCTGCGGCGGGCGCGTCGCGGCTTGTCCGCCGTGCCGCCATACAGCAGGCCCCCGGTCATGAGCTTCATATAGGCATGGTCGACCCAGGCCGGCAGGCGCCGCGCGCGGCCATCGCGAAAAAGATAGCGATAGCTGAGGTAGTTGCGGGCCGCGAGCATGGTGTAGATGATGACCTCGAGCTCGCGCCGCTCGAAGCCTGGCAATTCGTCCTTCGCGTGGCTGCGCGAGAGCGCGCGCATGTAGCCGCCGGCCATGTTGCGCATGTGATCGTGGTAAGCCTTCGGCGCGAACGTCTCCGCCTCGTTGAGAATGCGGTAGAATTCGGGGCGTTCGGCGAGAAAGTCGAAGAAGGCGCGAAAGCCGATCTCCTCGCGCACGAAGCTGTCGCTCTGCCCGGCGGTGCGCTGGCGAATGAACTCGAGCAGTTCGGTGCCGAGTTCGGGGAGCAGCTGGTCGAATAGATCCTGCTGCGAGGCGAAGTAGTTGTAGAATGTGCCTTGGGCAATCTCGGCAAGCGCTGTGACCTTGGCGACCGAAGCGTTCGCGTAACCTTCCGCGCCCACGACCTTGGCCGCCGCGTCAATCAGCTTGCGCCGCGTTTCGATGGCGCGGTCGGCGCGGCGCCTGCGGCCTGGGGCGGCTTCGCCTGCGGTATCGGCCCCCTCAGAGGATTTTTTCTCGAGCATCGCGGACCTCGCTGGCTCAAAGATTAGCGCTATGGCGCGCAGCTCGTCAATAAATACGAATCATGGCTCATCATTCATTATCCTTGACACCCCGATCCTTCCCTGCCGAGAATAGTGCCGCCATTGTCCCAACGGCTGGAGGATTTCGGCTTGACCGCGGCGGACAGCGCTTCACCCATCGATCTGTTGCGGACCATGCGGCTGATCCGCGAGGCCGAGCTGCGCCTCGCGCAACTTTTCGCTGACGGCGAGGTGCCGGGCTTCATTCATCTCTCGGTCGGGCAGGAAGGCGTGGCAGCCGGCGTGTGTGCGGCGCTTGGGCCCGCGGATACGCTCGCCTCGAACCATCGTGGTCATGGGCACGCGCTGGCAAAGGGGCTCGATCTTGAGCGCTTCTTTCTCGAAATCATGGGTAAGGCAGAGGGCATGTGCAAAGGCCGGGGTGGCTCGATGCACGTTGCCGATGCGGCCGTCGGCATGCTCGGCGCGAATGGCATCGTCGGGGCAGGACTTCCGATCGCGGTCGGCAGCGCGCTCGCCCATCAGGTGAAACGCAACGGGGCCGTGGCAACGGTTTTCTTCGGCGATGGCGCGTTAGCCGAGGGCGCGATGCACGAGAGCTTCAACCTCGCGTCCATCTGGCGACTGCCGGTACTCTTCGTTTGCGAGAACAACGGCTGGTCGGAGTTCTCTCCGACATCGCGGCAGCTCGCGGGTGATCCGTGCGCGCTCGCTCTGAGCCACCGCATTGAAGCGCGCTCCATCGATGGCAATGACGTGCTGGCCGTCCATGACGTGGCGCGCACGCTCGTGGCCGAAATCCGCAGCAGCGGCGGCCCTCGCTTCCTCGAATGCCGTACGACGCGCGTGCGCGGACACTTCGAGGGAGATCCGCAGAAATATCGCGATGCCGCCGATGCCGCGCGTAGCGACGACGATCCCATTGGCCGCCTCGAACGGCGATTGGCATCGGACGGTATGCCCGCAGCGGAAATCGAAGCCGCAGAGCACGATGCCGTCGCGCGTGTCGATGCTGCGGTTGTGCGTGCGCGGGCTGGCACGGCGCCTGCGTTTGGCGACGCCCTGCGCGATGTCTACGGCAATGCGGAGGCTCGGCCATGAGCGAGGTGCGCTTCGGCCAGGCCATCAACCGCGCGCTTGCCGATGCCATGGCGGCGGACGACAGCGTGGTGCTGTTCGGTGAGGATATTGCGGCACCGGGTGGCCCCTTCGGCGTCACACGCGGGCTGCTCGATCGCTTCGGCTCCGATCGCGTGCGTGACACACCAATCTCCGAAGCGGCCATCGTTGGCGCGGCCGTTGGCGCGGCCATGAGCGGTCTGAAACCCGTCGTCGAAATCATGTTCATGGACTTCGTGACGCTGTCCATGGACGCGCTCGTCAATCAGGCGGCGAAAGCGCGCTTCATGTTCGGCGGGCAGTACGCATTGCCCATGGTGGTGCGCCTCCCGCATGGCGGCGGTATCAATGCCGGACCACAGCACTCGCAGTGCCTCGAAGCCTGGCTCGCGCATGTCCCTGGGCTCAAGGTCGTATGCCCGGCGACAGTCGCGGATGCCTATGCGTTGACGCGTGCTGCGATCGGCGATCCGGATCCGGTCATTGTCGTCGAGAACAAGAGCCTGTACGCGCTGAAGGGCGAGCTACCCGAGCCGTTGCCGAGCGTACCCGTTGGCAAGGCGGATGTCGCGCGATCCGGCCGTGATGCAACGATTGTCACGTATGGCGCGATGCGTGCAGTCGCGCTCGATGCGACGGGCCGCCTCGCGAAAGATGGTATCGAGGCGGAGGTTATTGATCTTCGCTCTCTTCAGCCCTGGGATGAAGCCGCTGTGCTGGCCTCTCTCGCGCGAACGCATCGGCTTGTGATCGTGCATGAAGCTGTCGAGGCCTTCGGCGTCGGTGCGGAGATCGCGGCGCGCATGGCAGATGTCGGCTTTGATGAGCTCGACGGCCCGATCGTGCGTGTTGGCGCGCCATTCATGCCTGTCCCCTTCGCGAAGGAACTCGAGGCGCACTATCGACCGGATGCTGCGCGCATCGTCGAAGCTGTGCGCCGCACGCTCGCATAAAAAGAATCGAGGAACGCCATGACCAGTGACGCCATTCTCACCGATATCGCCGACGGTATTGCCGTCGTCACGATCAATCGACCGAAGACACTCAACGCTCTCGACATCCCGACTCTCCTGACGCTCGAGGAGGCATGGACCAAGATCGAGGCCGATCCGGCGGTGCAGGTCATTATCATTACGGGCGCCGGCGATCGCGCGTTCGTTGCGGGCGGCGATATTGCGGACCTCAAGTCACGCGATGGCCTGCGTCATTACGAAGAGTTCGGCGAGATCATCCATCGCGTGTTCCGGCGTATTGAGCTCTGCGACAAGCCGACCATTGCCGCGGTCAATGGTTATGCACTTGGCGGCGGCACGGAGCTCATTCTCGCGACCGACATTCGTATTCTCGCCGACAACGCACGCCTTGGTCTCCCGGAGATCACGCTCGGCCTCTTTCCGGGCGCAGGCGGCACGCAACGCATCATTCGTCAGGTGCCGCTCTGTCGCGCCAAGGAGATCATGTTCACGGGCGAGCAGATATCAGCGCAGGAGGCGGTTGCGATTGGTCTCGCCAACAAGATCGTTCCGAAATCGGAGGTCATGACCGCTGCTCGCGAGATGGCCGCGAAGATGGTCTCGAAATCGCCGCTCGTCCTGAAGCTGCTCAAGCGGACGCTCAACAGCGGCGGTGACATGCCGCTCTCGGCAGCGCTGATGCACGAGCAGGCCATGATCGGTTTGGTGCTCGACACTGCGGATTCGAAGGAAGGCTGCAGCGCATTTCTCGAGAAGCGCGCGCCAAAATTCACCGGCCATTGAAACATGGGCGATATCGCCGACCTGCTGATGCCGAAGCTCGGTCTCACAATGACCGAGGGCACCGTTGCGCGCTGGCTGGTCGCGCCAGGTCAGCGCTTCAGCGCAGGCGATATCATCGTCGTCATCGAGACCGACAAGATCGCGAATGATGTCGAAGCGCCCGCGTCGGGGGAGATGGCTGATCTGCTTTCGCGCGAGGGCGATGTCGTGCCCGTCGGAACGCCGATTGCGCGCTGGCGTCTCGAAGGCGTAACTGCGGCCGTGCGTGTGGCAACCGATCTGGGTGCGGTACCTAACACGGAAGAGGTGGTCGAAGCAGCACCACAGCGCGATGCGGCGCCTCCACATATGCGCGATCCACAAGAGCGCATCATCGCCACGCCGTATGCACGGCGTCTGGCGCGAGAGGCGGGTATTGATCTCAGGAGCGTGGAAGGCTCCGGTCCACGCGGACGCATCAAATCCGCCGATGTCCTCAACGCAAAGGGCGGGCAGACTTCATCCCGCCAGATTGTTCCTGTCGTACCCGCAGCGGAACGCGCGGCGCACGCGTCCTCCGCCCGCTCGGCACTCTCCTTCGTGAGTGCAGACGTTGATGTCAGCGCGTTGCGCGCGCTCGATGCGCGTCTCGCGGGCGCGAGCGGCCGGGCTTTCGAAAGGTTGGCCTACGTCGTGCTCGCCGGCACAAAAGCGCTCGCAGGAGATGGTGATGATCCTGCTCGCATCGGTTTCGCGATGGGCAACTCTCTCGTTGCTATCGAAGGTTCTCCGCGCGATACGCTGTCGGCCATGGCCACGCGTATCGCACAAGCGCAACCGGCAAGCGACGCAGGCGATCTCGCAATCTTCATCGTTGATGGCAAGGTGCGCCTTCTCGTGCCGACGATTCCCGTGGGATGGCGGATGGCCCTCGGTGTTGGTGGTGTTCGCGCGGCGCGCGGGGACACCGCAAGCCACGAGATGACACTCGCCATTTCGTACGACAGCAGTGTGCTCGATCACGAATCGGCTGCCCGAGTTCTCGATCATATCGTCGCGCTGCTGGAAGAGCCGCTTCATTTGCTCGCCGTCTGAGCCTAACGGAAAGTGCCATGGACTTCGAACTGACCGACGAACAGAAGATGATCGCAGAAAGCGCGCGCAAGATCGGCGAACACTTCGGTCTCGACTATTGGCGCGAGCAGGATGCACAGAAGGCCTTTCCGCAGGAGCTTTGGCACGCAGTATGCGCGGCCGGGCTCTGCGGCGTCGCTCTTCCCGAGGCCCATGGTGGCAGCGGCCTCGGCATGGTCGAGATGGCCCTGATCATCGAGCAGCTTGCGGCGAGCGGTGGTGGTTGCACCGTCGGTCAGCTCTTCATGATCAATCCGATCTTCGGTGGCGTCTCGATCGCGCGCTTCGGCAGCGACACCATGCGGCGCGATCTTCTCCCGAAGATCATCTCGGGTGAAATCAACTGCTGTATGGCGCTGACCGAGCCCGATGCAGGCTCCAATAGCCTTGAGATAAAGACATTCGCGACGCGCTCTGGCAATGGCTGGCGTCTCAACGGACGAAAGATCTGGATCACGGGCGTCGAATCCGCGCAGAAGATGCTGGTCATTGCGCGCACGACCAAGGTCGAGGACTCGCCGAAGCGTACGCACGGCCTCTCCATGTTCATGATCGACGTTGCGCGGAACGGGTTGACCTACGCTCCCATCGAGAAGGTCGGCACCAACACGCTCTCGGCTTGCAACGTCTTCTTCGATGATGTCGAGATCGACGGCAGCGAGCTTCTCGGCACGCTCGACGGCGGTTGGTACGAGCTTCTCGACGTTCTGAACACCGAGCGTATCGTCACGACGGCCGGTCTCGTCGGGGCCGCCGATCTCGCCATCCGCCTCGCTGTCGACTACGCGAAGGAGCGCCGCGTTTTCGGCGGCAAGCCGATCGCCAGCTATCAGGGGCTGCAGTTTCCGCTCGCTCAGCACTGGGCGGAAGTGCAGTGCGCTCGATTGATGAACCTTAAGGCGGCAGCGCTGTTCGACGCTGGGAAGCCGTTCGGCACCGAGGCCAATGTCGGCAAGCTGATAGCGTCACAAGCGGCATCGGCCGGTATCGAGCAGTCTATGCAGACCATGGGCGGCATGGGCTTTGCCAAGGACATGCACGTCGAGCGACTGTGGCGCGACGCGCGTCTCTTCCGCTTCGCGCCGATCTCGGAGGAGATGATCTTGAACTTCATCGCGGGACAGAACCTGGGGCTGCCGCGATCGTATTGAGGTCGTCAGGAGCATTGCATCATGCTGAACCTTTCGAGCTTCATCCGCTTTCATGCGCGCCGTACACCTTCCGCGCTTGCTCTGATCTATGGGAGTACGCGCCTCGACTATGCGACGCTGAGTGCGCGCATCGAAAAGACGGCGGGATATCTGGCGACTCGTGGCATCGGCCCGGGCGATATCGTCGCTGCGGTGATGAAAAATAGTGCGGCATTTGTCGAACTGTCCTTCGCAGCGAGCCACATTGGCGCGGTTTTTCTGCCGGTCAATTATCGCCTCGCGCCCGACGAGGTCACCTACATCACTGGCCACGCCGGCGCGAAGCTCGTCTTTGCTGATGAAGAGCTCGCGCCGCTCGTCTCGGGGATCGGCAATACCGTGCTGATCGACGCTGCTGCACAGTCGGATTCGACAAGGCTCGCCGGCGACGCCGAGCCTGCCGTCATGCACTTCACCGGTCCCGACGATCTCTTCCGCCTGATGTACACATCTGGCACGACCGATCGCCCCAAGGGGGTCATACACACATACGGCAACTTCTACTGGAAGAACGCCGATCACGTTCTGGCGCTCGGCCTGACAGCGTCGGATCGACTGCTCATCACCGGCCCTCTCTATCATGTCGGCGCTTTCGACCTGCCTGGCATGGCCGTGCTCTGGGTGGGCGGCACGATCTGCATTCATCGCGACTTCGACGCCGCTGCCGCCATCCGCTCGATCGAACAGGAGCGTCTGACGGGCGCATGGTTCGCGCCGGTCATGTTGAGCGCTATCCTTGCGCATCCGGATCGCGACAAGCACGATGTCAGCAGCATCAAGT
>JAEYPL010000273.1 GCA_023410905.1 Pseudomonadota bacterium | reverse complement strand
GAACTGGTCGTTTCACACGCGGGCTTCGGCTTCCAGCTCATGAACGGATACCGCAATCTCGAGAGCAACATCGTGTTCGTCGGCATGGCGGCCGTCGCACTCATCGGCATTGCGATGAATTTTGTCTTCGTGTTGATCGAGCGGCGCCTCGTCCCGTGGAGAGAGGAGCAGAACCATGGCTGACGGAACACCGGTTGTCGCACCGACATTGTCGAGCCAGATTCCCGCCAGCGGCGAGCGTGGCCTTAGCGCGCGCATAGAAGCCTTGCCGAATGCCGTCCGGGTCGGCGGCATGCTCGTGTTCTGGTTGGCTGTCTGGTACGGCCTCGTCGAAGCCTTCGGCGTATCCAAGGACTTCCTGCCCAATCCGGTGGAGGTGATCGCCCGCTTGGTCCGCCTGGCCTGGGAGCCGATCGGAGCGGGTGCGATGGCGACGCACGCCTGGGCGAGCATTGTCCGTCTCGTCTGGGGCTTTGCCGCAGCCGTCGCTATCGGTGTACCGCTTGGGCTTGCGATGGCGCTGTTTCGTCCACTCCAATGGCTTGTGGAGCCGCTGTTCGAGTTCTTCCGGTACATTCCACCGATCGCGTGGGCGCCGTTCGCGATGCTGTGGTTCGGCGCCGGTAGCAGCGCGCAGGCCTACGTCATCTTCACCGCGTCGTTCGCGCCAATCTTGATCAACACGTTCCGCGGTGTCCAACTCGTGGATCGCAATCTTATCGATGCTGCCCGGACGCTCGGCGCACGCTCGTGGACGATCCTCTTCGAAGTCGCCTTGCCGGCAGCGGCGCCGCACGTCGTCACAGGACTTCGCATCGGCCTGGCCACGGGATGGATGGCGCTTATCGCAGCCGAGATCGTGGCGGGAACGGGTAGCCGCGACGGCCTGGGCTATCTCATCCTGCAGGGCCAGCAACAGCTCCATGCCGACCTCACGATCGGCGCCATGATGCTGATCGGCATCCTGGGGACTCTGATCGATGTTGTTATCAGGATGGTCGAGGCGCGCTTCGCCTACTGGCGCGAGTGATCTTCAGCGCTGCGAGAGACCAGAACGACTTGCATCGTGTCCCAATAGTTTGTGCCCGTTAACGGCGATTTCGAATGGAAGGCCATCAGGGGCATGAGCAGCCCTATCCGCTCGCCATAGCGGACGGACACCCGTCTGCCTCGCCGGCATCCGGGAGAACCATGACGGACTGACCGCGGCAATCGCGGCGCGGTTGTTTACTCATCCACCAGAGTCCGGCACGGACGGCAAGGGGCTCACGCCCCGGCAGCTTAGACGAACCCTCGATTATCTGAATGAGCATCTGCCCAGCCGCGTCGAGCTTGCGCAGTTGGCCGAGTTGGTGGGCCTGTCGCAATCGCACTTCAGTCGGGCGTTCAAGGTCTCGACTGGCATGGCGCCTTATCGCTGGCAACTTGATGCACGTGTCCGGCGTGCGCAAGCGCTGCTGATAGAGACAGGCTCGTCGCTAGATCAGGTCGCCGAAGAAACCGGCTTTGCCGATGCTGTGCATTTCGGGCGGACATTCCGGAATATTACCGGCACGACGCCGGCCGCATGGCGACGCGATAGGAATAGCTGATCGCGATTTCGCAGCAGATTCCGACTGCCCATCTCAGAATCCAACAGTGCCTTCCGTTGACTGGCGAGAGATGATCGCCTCGTCCGGATAGGCAGGTGACGCCGCGCAGCGCATTCAACAATGCGTGTCCTTCCGGGCTCTGATCATGGAAGGCAAAAAATGAGCGTGCAATCCATCGACTACGACGCCCTCATGCAGGCGAACCTCGTGCAAGTGTTCAGCGAGCGCGATGCCGCACGGCGGATGGCAGCCATCGCAGAACTCTACGCGGCCGACGCTGTGCTCTATGAGCCGGATGCTGTGATGACCGGCCAGGCCGCCATCAGTCAGGCAGTGGAAACGCTCCTGTCGCGTCTGCCACCAGACTTTGTCTTCACCGCGATCGGTCCGGCAATCGGTCATCACGGATTGGGACGACTGCGCTGGCAGGCCGGGCCATCCGGCGGCCCCGCGGCCGTGACCGGGACTGATGTGGCCCGCTTCAAAGGAGCGCGCATCCAATCGCTTCATGTCCTTCTCGACCCATCCGGTGCGTGAGCGCACATCCCACACAACCAACGGAGTAATCGAATGCCGAAGAACGGTCTCAACGCTCTTGTGACGCCCGAAGAGAGCATCCTCGTGCTGATCGATCATCAGCCCTACCAATTCGCCAATCTGCACAGCCATGAGCCGACGTTGATCGTCAACAACGTCGTGGGCCTCGCCAAGGCGGCGAAGGTCTTCAAGGTTCCGACGATCCTGACGACGGTGATCGAAGAGCGCGGTGGCTACATCATCAAGCAGCTCCAGGACGTCTTCCCCGAGCAGAAGCCGATCGACCGCACGTTCATCAATACCTGGGAAGATCCAAAAGTCGTCGACATCGTGAAAAAGTCCGGCCGCAAGAAACTGATCCTGGCCGCGCTATGGACCGAGGTTTGTCTTGCCATGCCGGCGATCCAGGCGGCGGGTGAAGGCTGGGACGTCTATGCCGTGACCGATGCATCGGGCGGCGTCAGCATTGAAGCGCACGAGATGGCCATCCACCGCATGATCGCCGCAGGCATCACGCCGATCACATGGACGGCGCTCGCTGCAGAATGGCAGCGCGACTGGGCACGCGAAGAAACGGCGAAGGGGCTCAGCGGCATGATCCTGGAACATGGTGGTGCCTCCGGCGTCGCACTCGCCTGGGAGCTGCAGCTTCTTGCCGGGCGCGCCGGCGCACGCGGTTGAGGTGATCGACATGCGCGATAGCGCAGCGGCCATTCGGATCGGGTATTGCCTGTCGCTCACCGGTCCGCTCGCGGGCAATAGCCGGTCAGCGCAGCTCGCCCACGAGATCTGGCGGCAAGACATCAATGCACAGGGCGGCCTGCTGGGCCGCCCCGTGGAGCTCGTCTGCTACGACGATCACGCCGACGCATCACTCGTCCCCGACCTTTACAAGCGGCTGATGGATGAGGACCACGTCGATCTCGTCATCGGCGGTTACGGCACCAATTCGCTGTTGCCGGCAATGCCGTTGATCATGGAGCGGGAGCGTTTTTTCGTCGGCCTCATGGGGCTCGGCGTGAACAACACGCTCAGCTATCCGCACTATTTCGCCATGGTTCCGACGGGCCCAGATCCGAACTCGGCGCTGACGGAAGGCTTCTTCCAACTTGCCGCTGCTCAGACGCCTCGACCTTTGACAGTGGCACTGGTGTCGGCGGACGCGGAGTTCTCTCGCAATCCTGTCCTTGGCGCGAAAGCCAATGCGGCAAAGCACGGCTTTCACATCGTGCATGAGGCGACGTACCCACTGACGACCCCGAACTTCACGCCGGTTATCGACGCCGTTGCCGAAAGCGATTGTGACGTCCTGTTCCTCTGCTCCTACCTGGCGGATTCGGTCGGTCTGGTGCGGGCGATCCACGCACATGACTTCAAACCGAAGATGGTCGGCGGCGCGATGATCGGGCCGCAGAACACGACGGTCAGGACCACGCTCGGTCCGCTGCTGAATGGTCTCGTCAACTACGAGTACTGGGCGCCTGTGCCAAGCATGATGTTCCCGGGCGTGCAGCAAATGCTGGATGTCTATCAGGAGAAAGCCGCAGCGGCCGGCGTCGATCCGTTGGGGCATTACATGGCACCGCTCGCCTATGCCCAGATGCAGGTTATCGCTCAGGCCGTCGAAGCGACGGGCGGCCTTGATGACACGATCCTGTCGAACTTCGCGAGCGAGGCGACGTTTGACACGGTCATGGGCGAAGTCGCATTCGGGAAGAACGGCGAATGGGCGCAACCGCGCGTTCTGCAAGTGCAGTTTCGCGGCATTTCCGGAAATGACGTCGACCAGTTCAAGGATGGATCGAAGCAGGTCGTGGTCTCACCGGCGACGCTGGCATCCGGCGACCTGATCTTTCCCTACACCGCTGCGCTCTGACGGCCGAACAGGTCTGCAACCCAATGCATTGAAGGAGTACGCATATGAGCGCTGGCTTCATCAAGACCACAGACGGTGTCGACATCTTCTACAAGGACTGGGGTCCGACGAGCGCTCAGCCCATCGTGTTCCATCATGGCTGGCCACTATCATCCGACGACTGGGACGCGCAGATGCTGTTCTTCCTGCAGAACGGCTTCCGCGTCGTTGCTCACGACCGGCGTGGCCACGGTCGCTCGGCTCAGGTCAGCGAAGGCCATGACATGGATCACTATGCGGCCGACGCCTTCGCGGTCGCCGAGCATCTTGATCTGAAGAATGCCGTGCACATCGGCCATTCCACCGGCGGCGGCGAAGTGGCGCGCTATGTCGCCAAGCATGGCCAGCCCGCCGGTCGTGTCGCCAAAGCGGTGCTGGTGGCCGCCGTGCCGCCGATCATGCTCAAGACGGCTGCTTATCCGGATGGCCTGCCGATCGAGGTGTTCGATGAATTCCGCAAAGCCGTCGCGGATAATCGGGCCCAGTTCTTTGTCGATGTGCCGGCCGGACCGTTCTACGGCTTCAATCGACCGGATGCGAAGGTCTACCAGGGTGTGATCCAGAATTGGTGGCGACAGGGCATGATGGGCAGCGCGAAAGCGCACTACGAAGGCATCAAAGCCTTTTCGGAAACCGACCAGACCAACGATCTGAAGGCCATTACGGTCCCGACACTCGTACTGCACGGCGATGACGATCAGATCGTGCCGATTGCAGCTTCAGCGCTCAAGTCGAGCGCCCTTCTGAAGAACGGCACCCTCAAGATCTACGAGGGGTATTCACACGGGATGCTCACCATCAATGCCGACGTGATCAACAAGGATCTGCTGGCCTTTGTGAGAGGCTGAGCAATTTGACCGGGCTCTCGTCGCCTGCGCGACATGCTGAATCGCCTGACTATGCCACGCCCACAGCAGGATCATCTGAAGAGCTGTCGCGCACCAGAGTACGGCCGCGCGCTCAAGGCCAACCGTTAGCCGCCCGCTGACCCCAAGAGCAACTGCCAACAAGGGAGCGAGAATGTTCATCGTGCCGACGTGCACGAACATATGGCTCGACAGCGGACCAATTTCGATGAGTGCCAGCGTGACGAGAAGAAGAGCAATAACTGCGAGGGCGCTGACGGAGGCAGCCTCAAACCTTAGCGATCGGCCGAGCTGGCCTTCGACGGTCATCGGCACCTCTCATGAATAAAGTCACGCTCCGCCGACTTATTCGACGGAGCGATGAATAAAGATCAGTCGCGCGCGATAGTTCCAGACGTTTCTAAAGTGCACGCAGAAAACGTCAGTTCATTCAATAATGAGGGTATATCCAAGCGCCGGCCATTGAAAAGCCGTGGGAATTTCCTACTTGGAATCGAGCTTCCGCAGGTCCAAGGGTGAGCCGGGCGCCAAGGCACCGTCACACGGCCGGGAGGAAAGCATCGTTTCCTTAGCCCCGGTGAGGACCCATGTCGCTTGTTCTGCGTGACGGCGTGCAACGCCTCGAAGTCACGACGCGCGTAACGCTTGGCGTGCTCGCGCTCGCCAGCGGCGTCTATACGTATCTCGGTGTTCGCGATCTTCTGAATGGTAATGCCACAGTCGTGTTCTTTGCAGCCGTAATCTATTCCACAGCCGTGTCGGTCGGAATTTATACCTTCTGGACATACCTTATGCGGTTTATGCCGCACGTGCGCGATGCCTGGAGCCGTGGCCTGCTCTTCGCCTGCATGGGCCTCGGCTCATTGATGATCGTAGCGATGTCGAGCTGGCTGAACGCGTCGGCGCTCGCGGGCGCTGCTGCGATACAACAGCACCTCTCGGTGACAGTCCAGGCCTACACCCGAGACCTTGATCGGGCTCACAACAACGCCCTCTCAGCACAAGGCTTGCTGCCTGACATTCAGATGGCGAGCACGCGATTTTCACAACTTGCCGAAGCAGAGCGTGGCGGCTCCCTGACCGGAACGGCGGGCTCCGGCACGATGGTCCAGCTCCTAAGCCAGATGTCCACGCAGCTGGACAACCTCGGCAAGGAAGTCGGCCAATCGGGTCAGAAGGTGAAGGCTCTCTATGAGCAGGGCGGCAAGCACATCGAGCGAATGCGCGCGCTGATCTCTGATCGTGGGGCCATTAGTGAGCGAAGCGACAATTTTGCCCGCGAGACCATGTCACTGATGGGTGTCATCGCCTCGCTGCAGCAGACCTCCGTGGCACCGGCAGTCAGACGAGCGGCCGACGGTCTTGTCACAGGGTTCATCGCTCCAGCCGCCAGCAATCGAGGCGATTTGGCGGAGCGCCAGACGAGGGTCGTCGGAAAGGTCGAGCAATCCGTCGCCGCTCAGGCCAAAGCGCTCTCCGATGCCGCGGACAAAATCCTCGCTCGCCCCGCCGTGGAGCCTGAGCGGTTCCAGTCTCTGTCGACCGCGGAGGCTGTTCTCCGTTATGCGAGCGATTTCATTCCAAGTTGGGCTGGCGCGATCTCTATCGATCTCATTCCGGCGGTGCTCGTGTTCATTTTGTGCATCGTCCATGCAAATGTGCGGCGCGAAGCCGAACCTGCGGCAATAGAGACGATGTCCGCCGCGCAGTTGCTAGCGGCGCTGCGGATCGCACGCGAGGTCGAAACCGCATCCCAGCACGCGTTTCGAGCCACAGCTGAGCCTGTGCCGGCGATGGCGACACCCTCTGACGAAAACATCACCTCGATCGCCGGCGTAAGGTCGGCCAAGAAGGATTGAGGGCATGGCCGCCGTCGAGACATGGACGCAGATGTTCGCTCGACGAGTCGCCACGCTTTCGGACGATAGCGTCCTGCGATGGCTGCTTCGCGGACTGATCGCCGGCACGCTCGTTGTGGCGGCGCTGGACTACCGCGAGATGTACATTCGCCTTCCCGAGAGAACCTCGCAGCGGGACGCGTTGCCATTTCTCGATCCCTCATTGCCCGATATCCGCGAGCGACAGGGGTTACCGGGCGGCCCCGCTCCCGAGCAGAACGAGCGACTTCGAAACCGCATGACGTTCGAACTGACAGAAGGCGGCCGCCTGCTCGCCACTGGCGCCATCGCGCCGGGTACGGCCAAGGCGTTCGCTGAAGAGATTGCCAAGCGCGGGTCATATGTGAAGACGATCGTACTCGAATCGCCCGGCGGGTCGGTGCAGGATGCACTGGCTATGGGACGTCTTATTCGCAGCAAGGGCTACGCGACCGAGGTCGATGCAGGCGTGTACTGCGCGTCCTCTTGCCCATTGGTCTTCGCTGGCGGCGTCGAGCGGCGGGCTGGCAAGGCCGCTGCCATAGGTGTTCATCAGATTTCGTCGGCAAGCGAGGCGCAACTAGGTGATATGGCCGCTGCTCAAACCATGTCCGCTGTATGCCAGAAGTATTTGCGCGACATGGGCGTGGATCTGGGAGTCTGGGTGCACGCGATGGAGACGCCGAAGAACGCGCTCTACTATTTCAAGCCAGCGGACCTTCTTTCTCTTAAGCTTGCTACGACCACGCTCGCCCACGCCAAGCCGGTTCCGAAGAAGAGCTGACATTCTTACCGACCACTAACACCATGTCGGCCAGGGGTTCAAGCCGCTCGCTTCCTCGTCTCCTCGAATGCCTCGAGGGTTCCTTGCAGGGTTGCTGCGGGCCCGCGTTCGGCGGCTGCCTCGCACGCCGGACACTAAGTGTGTAGCGGATGTGATGTCGCCCACGTCACGATCGGTGAGAGCACTAGGCCAAGAACGACCGGCGACAACCACAAGAGCGCGTGCCACGCAATCGAAGCAGCAGCTATGGCAAGCATCACGCCCACCGCCACGTGCACCACGTGAAATCTCAAAGCATCTGACAGAGAAACGGTCGTACCTATCCGGATCTGGGGCTTCCAACCCGCGTCCTGCCGCAACAATATCTGTATTAGCGAACGGACGTGGTTCAACATCGTGACTGGCGCCAGCAGCATACTGTGAAGGAGCTCGATCGCCCACATGCCGGCGAGGCGCCCGACGCCGCTAAAGGGCGAGCGCTCACGCAACGCTTTGCTTATTGCATCAGCAAGCCCGAGTAGTTTCGGCAAAAACACGACTGCCATAGTCGCAACGAGAAGCTGAAGGGCGGCCGCAGGATCGTACGTTGGCCAGTTGGGGAACAGCGACTTCGTGGAGTCGAAATAGCTGATCTCGCGCTGCTGCTCGATCCACATCAGCCACAGTCCCACAACGATGACTAAAAGCCACAGTGCCGACGCCATGTAGCTCGCAATACCCATCGCCAGATGAATGCGGCTGACGGGCGTGAGACCGCGCGCGCCGAGAATGCGCGCGTGTTGCAGATTGCCTTGCATCCAACGGCGATCGCGCACCGCCATATCCACGAAGGTCGGCGGGCTTTGCTCATACGTGCCTTCCAAACTCGAGAGCAAGGCGACACGCCAGCCCGCACGCCGCAATAATGCGGCTTCGACAAAATCGTGGCTCTGTATGTGCCCTCCCCATGGAGGCGCACCGGAGAGAGCCGGCAAGCCCGCGCAGTCGGCAAACGCTCGTGTGCGAATGATCGCGTTGTGCCCCCAATAATTGCCCGAAGCCCCTTGCCAGGCCGCCAGTCCAGCCGCACTCAATGGCCCAAAGACGTTGTTGGCAAACGCTTGGAGACGCGCGAAGGCCGTTTCACCATTGGATAGACGAGGAACCGTCTGAATGAGCGCGGTGTCCGGATGCAGTTCCATGGTGCCGACGAGGCGCATGAGCGTGTCGACGGACATGACACTGTCTGCATCGAACACAACGAAGTAGTCGTATGCGCCTCCGTGCGTGCGAAGCCAATCCGCGACATTCCCGGCCTTCTTGCCGACATTTTGGGATCGATTGCGATAGGCGAACGTGAGGCGATTACCAATATCCGTAGCAAGCTGCTTGAACACCGTCCGTTCAGCTGCCCTGTCCTTTTCAGTCTGGCTGTCGCTGATCACGAAAACGGCGAAGCCACCGAGCGCATTCACTGCCTCCAGCTCCCGAACGCAGCTGCGAATGTAGTCAGCAATCATGTTCGCATCCTCGTGATAAACGGGAAACAGGAGAGCCGTCCGCGCACCAGTTGCGGCGCTGGCTGGCGCTGGCTGTAGCGAGTTGCCCTTCGTCCCCATGAGCAGAGCACACACGCCAAGCGCTGCGTTCGCGGCCCCGAATACAATCCACGAGAACGAAAGTGTCGATATTCCAAGGAACAGATAGTGCAGCGGTGTTCCACCGTTGTGCAGCGCCAGTGCTATGTAGAGCCCTGAAGCGAAGGCGTAGGTCGCCCCCAACGTCACGATAAGAAGCGTGAGGCCTACAAGCCGAGACGAAGAAGGCTCTTGCGCGTTCGGATGCCCGTCATCACGGGCGAGCGGATCGGTCCACAAGTCCTGCTCGTGCATATCCGCCGGTCGCGCATCGAGCGTCGATCGGGACATCCAACGGCTTCGGCGCCGGTGTCGTGACGTCATTGTCCACTCGACCATCGGTAAAGCCATGTCTCCGGCACTCGGCCGTTCCAATCGCCGAGGTTCAGTCGCAACTCGGCATTCTCCTTACCTTTGGGCTCGAAGATAAAGCTTACACGCACACCGCCTGTCTCGGGATTGGGCTTACTGACGACATCGCGGATGGCTCCAGCAGAAGCAGAAGCTTTTGCAACGGGCGCTGCCTCGCCGATAAAACGATCCCGATCCAGGAAGTCGACAACGAAATGAAAGCTGCCATCGGGGACATTGAAATAGGCCCGGCCGATGCGCGTGTCAGATACCCACGGACCCATATATTGTGTAGGTGTGTTATCGCGCCAGCGTAGGCGGTAGCTAAGTTCGTGCTCGCGCCCCTTCTCCAGATGCTCGTTCGGCCGCCAGAAGGCGACGATATTGTCATGGATCTCTTCCTCGGTCGGGAGTTCAACGAGGAAGACACTACCCCGGCCAATATCGTCTGCGAACTCAACCCACGCGCTCGGACGACGCTCGTATCTCGCTTCGAGATCCTGATAATCCGAGAAAGTGCGTCGCCTCTGCATGAGTCCGAAGCCACGCGGATTGTTGTCGACGAACGCGCTCACTTCGAGCTTGCGTGGATTGGAGATCGGCCGCCAGATGCGCTCGCCGTAACCGGTCAAGATCGCTAGGCCATCGGAATCGTGCACGCGTGGACGGAAATCGCGAGCACGTGCGGGGTTAACTGGGCCGACGAGGAACATGCTAGTCAACGGCGCAATTCCCACTTCGCTAATCCGATCACGCGGATAGAGCGTGGCGTTCACGTCGACGACCGTCTCGGCACCAGGATGAACTGTGAAAGTATATGCGCCAGATGCTGACGGGCTGTCCAAGAGCGCGTGAATGACGAAGCCGGTGGCGTTAGCAGCCGGCCTCTCCACCCAGAACTTCCGAAACGACGGGAACTCCTCGCCTTTGTTGCTGGCGGTACCGATGGCCAGACCACGCGCCGAGAGACCGTAGACGTGGCCGCGTCCGAGTGCGCGGAAATAGCTGGCACCCTGAAACACAATAATCTCATCCGTTTTGTCGATGCCATTGAGCGGTCCACCCATACGAAAGCCGGACAGCGGCATTGGAACGGGCTTGAGGCGAGCATCGGCGGCCTCGCGTTCATCGAGAAAATCTGCTCCGGTGAACTGGACTTGGCGCGCTCTTCCACCCTCGACGGCGTAAACGTCGATGGGGCGCTTAAAAAGCCAGCCAAGCGGAAGGCCTTGGAGCTCCAGCCCCGGAGGCTCTCGATGCCAGAGCGCTCTGGAAGGCTGGAAGCGCAGGCGCCGGTACTCATCATAAGTATCGGCAAAGTCAATCTTGATCTCATCAACTTCTTTGAATTGGGCGAATGACAGCTCCCGCGCTTCCTTTCGGACGGCGTCCGCGATGCTCAGCGGCGGAACCGTCGGGGATGACGTTTCGGGAGCGCTCGCGGGCTCCCCGGACTGGCCCGTTTGAGCGATCAGCACATTGCGAGGGGACTCACTGCTCGAATTGCCAGTCCAGCCGCCAAGACTCATGAGCAGGCTAAGGCCAAATATGAGCATCTTGACCTTCCGAGGGCGCCCCCTCGAAGGGTTGGCGTACGACCGATACTGGCTTCGCAACAACGTGATATCCATGCGCTCCCATCCACCCTGCCGACTAGCTGAACGCTCCCTAATTTGCATTGTTCCATTGCAGTGCATCGTGGCGGAGCTGTCTCATGCAACGCTCTGCCAACGACCTGCGTTTCTGAGGTGAGAAGCGTCGTGAACGCGGCGGAGCGCGGCAGAGCGATTCGTGCTGGTGCCGTTCTAGTAGTGAGCACCCTAATGTCTACGCCTGACCACCAAACGCGCGGTTTCCGGACCGACAGCGGTACAGGCACCTTGTTTGCGATACGTCAGCTCTTCAATGCTGTGGGTGCTGATATATCGAGAGCGGCATCTCGTATCACTGGCGGCGCTGGTCGAGTTCGACAAACATTCCGTAATAGACAATTGTTCCGCAGTCCGAGAGGTCGGCTGCGCAAAACGCGCGCGTTCATCCGCGGCACAGCTCTAGCGATGGGATCAATTGTTATCGCTATATGCGGCGCCATGTTCTGGGCCCTGCACGATGTTCCAATCGAATTTAAGTCTCCCAATAATGCACCTTCTATTCTCATCGAAGCCGCCGACGGTACACCGCTCGGCCGCGTCGGCGCACTAGGCGATCACTTGCAGCGTGACGAACTACCAGACGTTCTCGTCAAGGCCGTCCTGACCATCGAAGACCGGCGGTTCTACGACCACCGAGGCGTCGATCCGCGCGGTATCTTGCGCGCCGCGTATGCGAACTGGTCGGCAGGTGGCATTGCTGAAGGCGGAAGCACGATCACGCAGCAGCTCGCAAAGATGCAGCTCGTCGGGAATGAGCGGAGCTTCGTGAGAAAGTTCCGAGAGGCCTTGCTCGCGCTCTGGGTCGAGAGCCAACTCGGCAAGGACGAGATTCTCACGCGTTATATGAACTCCGTCTATCTCGGCGCGGGGGTCTACGGGATGTCGGCCGCGGCGCGACAGTATTTCGACAAGAGCCTTGATGAGATCACGTTGAGCGAAGCCGCGATGCTGGCCGGATTGATCCAGGCGCCGTCGCGCTACAATCCAATGATAAATGCAGACGTTGCCCAACAGCGCGCAAGCGTCGTACTCGATGCCATGGTTGAAGGGGGGGCGATCGATGAAAAGGCCGCAGCCGCTGCCAAGGCTAAACCGGCCATCATCCGCGCATCGCCACGTACGGCACCGGCAACCTCGTGGTTCGCGGATTGGATTGCGCGGCACGAATTCAGCAAAGTCGCAGGGGTCACCAGCCGCCCTATGAGGGTGCGGACCACGCTTGATCGGCGCGTTCAGGCGATTGCTGAAAATGTCGTCAACAAGACGTTGGAGAAATCTGGGGCGAGCCTCGGAGCTTCCCAGGCCGCGTTAGTCGCGATGAAACGTGACGGTTCGGTCGTAGCTATGGTCGGCGGCCGCAACTACAAGGATAGTCAATTCAATCGGGCGGTGGACGCTCGACGCCAGCCAGGCTCCACGTTCAAGCTCTTCGTCTATTATGCTGCCCTCCGTCATGGATACTCGCCTGACAGCATGGTCGATGCCTCTCCTATAGAGATCAAGTCGTGGCGCCCCGAGAACTATGGCGGACAGAGCTACGGCAGCTTGACGCTTTCCGACGCGTTCGCCCATTCCGTCAACACCGCAGCTGTTCGTTTGGCACTCGATGTCGGCCTAAACAACGTCATCGCGGCAGCCAGGGAACTCGGTCTCTCCTCCCCCCTCGCTGAAGTTCCCAGCATGGCGCTCGGTACAAATGAGGTCTCGCTGCTCCAATTGACCGGTGCGTTTGCTTCGATAAGCGCAGACCAGGCGAGGCTGGAGCCTTGGGGCATTCGCGCTTTTGGACCGGAGGGCAGCCGGCTTCGTGAACTTTCATCTGCCACTGGAAATATCGAGCAGCTCACGTACCAACACGAGATCGACGAGCTCTTGAGGCACGTGGTGACATCAGGCACTGGGCGAGGTGCGGATCTGCGCGACGGATCAGCGGCCGGCAAGACGGGCACAAGCCAAGACTATCGGGATGCCTGGTTCATCGGCTACAGCGACGAACTCGTCGTAGGCGTTTGGGTCGGCAATGATGATCGGACGCCAATGAACCGCGTAACAGGCGGATCTTTGCCGGCAACTATTTGGCACGACTTTGTGGAGGCTGCTACGCCGGCACTCATGCAGCCGTCGGATCGGCCGATCGCATCGAACGACATGCCCACCGCCGCCATCGCGCCTGAAACTGGAGTGCCATCGTGCGACGTCAGGGCCTGTTCCGCTGCCTACTCATCATTCAGGGAATACGATTGCACGTATCAGCCATACGTTGGGCCTCGACGCTTATGCGAGTGGCAGCATGAGGCTTCTGCACCCTCGATCCACATCGCGCGATCCGCCGCGGCCTCACCGGGATCCTGCGACGTCGATCTGTGCGCACGCCGCTTCCGCTCCTTCGATCCAGCGACCTGTACCTACCAGCCATATGGTGGGGGAAGGCGCGCCTTCTGCGACGCAAGATCGGCGTACTGACGCGGTCGTTGGCCGTGACCGCGAGATGCGCGGCAAGTGTTGTAGCTAAACTCGCTCGGCACACCTTCGCTGGCTGCCTCGACGCCCCTGCATCAACACATCGCTCAGAGTTGCTAGCAGTTGGTCCCCAGCAAATGGCTTCGCGACAATCGGGATATTTGCGAACTGCGACGGCAAGTGCTCGCGTCCATAACCGCTGAGGAAGCAGAACGGAATTTCGCGCGATTTCAGCTCCTCGGCGATAGCATCAACTCTCTCACCGCCAAGGTTGCCGTCGAGAATGACAACATCGATCTCCGTATTGCGAATATGTTGGAGCGCTTGCGCGACAGTATTGGCAACCGCAAGAACTTCGGCTTTGGCATCCTCCAGCTCCGATACGACTTCCATCGCGACCATCAACTCGTCTTCTACGACGAGCACACGCTTGTCCTCCAATGCCGAGAGCGAGCCCGCCTTGCGATCCGGCGTAAAAACGTTAGAGGCGCCGGTCGCTGTCTCCGGTACGATCGGGTTGGACTCGCTCGGCCCAGCGTCTGAAGGCAGAGGAATAGTTATCGCCCAAACTACCCCCTCGGGCCGCCAATCGGCGGTCGCCTTCCCTCCCTCAGTACCTGCGTTGGCGTTGATCAACGTTGAACCGAATCCAAGCCGCATAGGACGCGCAACCTGTGGTCCGCCCCTTTCCGCCCAGCGAATCTTAAGCTTGCTCTCCTCCATCTCCCACGTCAGATCGATACGACCGGTTGAATTAGAGAGTGCGCCGTACTTAATCGAATTTGTCGTAAGCTCATGGAGGATTAACGCCATGCGCAGCGTGTGACCCGGCGGAAGGCGAATAGGTGCCCCAGAGACATGAACGCGATCGCGAGACAGGGCGGCCAACCGCATCTGCTCACCTACTAGGTCACCCAAGTCAGCGCCGGACCATGTCTCGTCGCTGAGGATGGAGTGGGCACGCGCGAAAGCATGCAGGCGGCCCGTGAAAGTCTCAACAAATCTCTGGGGAGCGACGACGCTGCGCAGCGTCTGGCGCGCGATGGCCTGTACATTCGCCAGCGTATTTTTTACTCGATGATTGAGCTCGCCAATGAGCATCGAGCGTGTTTCCTCGGCGCGCACGCGCTCGCTTACGTCGAGAATTTGGAGGTTCAACGTCCTGGGAGAACCGCTCCCCGCAGGTATGATCGAGCCGTAGCATTCGCAGCTCACTCGCGTTCCATCGGCGTGCGAGGCCACAAGTGAAAAGGTGCTGCGCTGCGTCTCATCATCGGCCATTGTCTCGAGCCACGTACGCAGTGGCTCGCTTTCGCTGATCTCCAGCCAGCCGGTGTTCAAGACTACGTGACCTTCCATCTCGTCGGCCGACCGGCCGAACATACGCTCAGCACCTTCCGACCAGTGGACAATCGCCAAATCCCTATCGACCTCCACAACAGCGAGCGGCGAGTTGTCGACGTGGGCGCGCAGCCGCGCAAGCGTTGTCGCAAGGCTCTGCGAGACCAGCTTCATCTCGTCCCGCTGCCTTACTAGTTCTTGTGCCTTCTGACCGAGTTCGAAGAACACCTGGGCTTTCGAGCGCAGGATCAAGGGATCGATTGGTTTGGTGATGTAGTCCACGGCCCCCGCCTCGTAACCACGAAAGCGGCGGTGCTCTTCAACGGCCGCAGCCGTGACGAAGATGATAGGAATTTTCCGCGTCCGCTCTGACCCACGCATCAGCTCCGCCAGCTCATAGCCATCCATATCCGGCATCTGCACGTCCAGCAGCGCCAAGGCATAGTCATTCGACAGCATAAGCTCGAGCGCTTCGGCTCCAGAACGGGCCTTGTGAAGATCCAGGCTATCGCGACGCAGCAATCCTTCCAGCGCCGTCAGATTGCCTTCGAGATCGTCGACAAGCAGAAAGCGCACCGGATCAGTTGGCATTGGCAGCACCCTGGATGGATTCAGCTACGGCGACGCGGCGCCAGATGCGTTGCGCCTCCACGAATGGCGCGAAGGCAGCTGCGTGCGGCGAGAACCGAAGTGATTCGTGTGAGCCTAGTCCCAAGAATCCGCCGCGAACCACCGCATCACGAAACAGCCCCACTGCACGTTCCTGCAATACCGTGTCGAAATAGATCAAGACATTCCGGCATGAGACCAAGTGCATCTCGGAGAACACCTGATCGGTGGACAGGCTGTGCTCGGCAAAAACCATGCGCGCGCGCAATTGACGATCGAACACAGCGGCGTCGTACGCACTCGTGTAGTGATCTGCCAGTGAGCTGCGCGCTCCAGATTTCTGGTGATTTGCCGTGAACGCCGCCATCCGTTCGATCGGGTAGATGCCCGCTTCGGCTCGGGCGAGCGCGCGCCCATTGATCTCGGTCGCATAGAACATCGTGCGATCGAAAAGCCCCTCTTCCTTGAACAGTATGGCCAGGGAATAGAGTTCCTCCCCCTCACTGCACCCTGCCACCCACACTTTTAGGGATGGAAAGGTCCTGAGATGGGGAGCGACCTCATTTCTGATTGCCGCGAAGTACTCCGGATCACGGAACATCTCGCTCACCTGCACGGTCATGCAGTCGATGACCTCCGGCAGTACCTCTGGGCGGTGAAGCAGCGTCTGTTGGAGATCCGAAATTGAGGCACAACCAAGACGGTCGCGCGCCAGTTCCACGCGCCGCAGGATTGAGGCGCGGGAATACGTGCGGAAGTCGTAGTGATAGCGGCGATGCAAAGCTTCCAGGAAGAGGTCGACCTCAATCGCCTCGACCGCTGCCGATGGAACCGTCTGCCTCATCGCGGCATCCACACGCGCGTGAGCGACAACAGCTTGTCGACATCCAGTGGCTTCGAAAGATAATCATTGGCGCCAGCTTCGAGGCACTGCTGCTGATCGTCGGCCATCGCCTTCGCTGTCAGCATAATAATGGGAAGATCCTTCCAGCGTGCCTGTCGTCGGATCTCGCGGGTCGCGGTGATGCCATCCATCTCCGGCATCATGACATCCATGAGCACGAGATCGATACCTGGTTCGGCGCTGTCGGCGGCACGACCCAGTGCTTCCAGAGCTTCCCGGCCGTTACGCGCAATCTGCACTTGAGCGCCGTGAGGCTCGAACACGCCCGTGAGGGCGTAGACATTGCGGATATCGTCTTCAACAACAAGGATGCGGCGCCCCTCAAGTCGCGCGTCACGGTTCAAGGCGGCTGCAAGGAGCTTCTGCTTGCGCTCTGGAAGATCAGAAACGACCTGATGCAGGAAGAGCGTTACCTCGTCGACCAATCGCTCTGGCGACTTGGCACCTTTGATGATGATAGATTTAGAGTAACGGCGCAGGCGCAGCTCCTCGTCCTCAGACAGTGCCCGTGCGGTGTAGACGATGACAGGTGGGAAGGCTGCGGTGTGATCGGCATCCAATGCCTCCAGGAAATCAAACCCGGTTGCATCCGGCAGAGTCATGTCAAGCACGAGGCAGTCAAAGGCTTGCGTCTTGATCTTCTCCAGTCCCTCGGCGGCCGTCATTGCCCCCACCACCTCGACGTCCTCTCCGCCGATCAGCGCCTTCAAGCCCTCGAGCTGAACCGGATCATCCTCGACAATCAGCACGGTCCGCATGCGGTGCTCGAGACGGCTTTCGATCGACGCCAGCGCTTGGGTAAGGCTGTCGCGACTGACGGGTTTCAACATGTAGCTGATGGCGCCCTGAGATAGCGCTTCGTGCGCGTAATCCTCGACTGACACCATGTGTATAGGAATGTGCCGCGTTCGGAGGTCACGTTTGAGCCGATCCAGTACTGCGAGCCCCGAGTGGTCGGGCAAACCAACATCTAGAACAATCGCACTCGGTAAATATTGGCGTGCAGCTAGGACGCCGTCCTCGGCCGTTCCAGCAACGACGCATTGAAAGCCAAGCTCATGCGCGAGATCGACGAGAATGCGGGCAAAGGCCACATCATCCTCGACGATCAGGATCGTGCGCTCTCCCGCCTTCAAGCGAGCGCGATCGTCCGCAACCTCCGCCACAGGCTTCGGAAGTGCATCCGCGGCTGGCAGCAATGAGACACGCGTTGAAGGACGCGCCGCCGTGTGCTGGGGGATTGCCTTGCTTGCCGGAGCTGAGACAGGCAAGCGCAGTGTGAAAGTGCTACCGCGCCCAACCGCGCTCTCGACGAGGATTTCGCCGCCGAGCAGAGTAGCTAGTTCCCGTGAGATCGAAAGCCCCAGACCAGTACCACCGTATCGACGGCTGATGGTGCCGTCTGCTTGGCGAAAAGCCTCGAATATGGCTTCTTGCTCAGATTCCTTGATACCAATGCCAGTGTCGCGAACGGAGAATGCCATGCCACCATCGACGCGCTGAGCCGAAAGCACGATCTGACCGCGCTCAGTGAATTTCAGAGCATTAGACAGGAAGTTCCTAAGCACCTGCTCCACTCGCGCTGTGTCAGTCTCGATCTCCGACAGACCGTCGGCGATATCAGCGCGCAACTCGATGCGCTTCTCAGCTGCTTGCGGGGCGAAGCTTCGCACCAATTTTTCAGCAACCGCGCCGGGCTTCACTTGCTCGATTGCCAAGTCCAACTTGCCCGCCTCGACCTTGGACAGATCGAGGATGTCGTTGATGAGGGCGAGAAGATCCTTGCCAGAGCTCTCTATGGTCTGCGCCCAGCCTACCTGCTCGGCCGTCAGCGTGTCGCCGCGGTTGTCGGCCAGCAGCCGCGCCATTATCAGCAGCGCATTAAGCGGCGTGCGGAGTTCGTGGCTCATGTTGGCGACGAATTCGGATTTGTAGCGGCTCTCCGTCTTCAGTCGATGTGCCTGCTCAGCCAGAAGTCTTTGCGAGCGTGCAAGTTCATCCCGCTGTGTCTCAAGCTCCTCGGTCTGACTCTCGAGTTGCGCATTCTGCTCCTCCAGCTCAGACTGCTGCTCCTCCAGGCGCCGCTGGCTCTCTTGAAGGTTACGGGTCTGTTCTTCGAGCTCCTCGTTGGTTGCGGCAAGCTCCTCGCCGTGTGCACGCAATTCTTCGGCCTGACGCTGCGTCTCCTCGAGCAGCTCTCGCACCCTCATGCGATCCTTTGCCGAGCGCACAGCTATGCCGATCGAATCCTCAACGCGTTCGAAGAGAGAAAGGACGTCATCGCCTGCGGGTCTGTCGAGACCGAACTCCAGCACGCCGTTGATGTAGCCGTCGGCATGCACGGGAACGATAACAGACTGGGCGGCGCGACCGCGTGTCAGACCCGACCCGTAGCTGAGTGCCTCGTCCGGCAGCGCATCAAGCGACACGATGCGCTTTTCGCTCACACACCGCCACAAATGACTTTCGCCATCACTGAAAGTTTCCGGCGCACCCGAATTGACCGGCAGGCCATAGCCGGCCGCGCGCTGGAATTGCTTGCGCTCGCGGGCATAGAAGACAGCCGCGCGCGCATTCACCCGCTGTGCCAGCACAGCCAGCACTCGATCGGCCATGACGGAGAGTTCAACCTCCCCCTCCGCAGCGCGGGCAACCGCGACCTGCCCCTGCTGCAGCCAATCAGATCGCCGCATACTCACGCGACTGCGGACGAATACGAACCCCGCGGCGCCGAGTACTGCCATAACCGAAATTCCGATCACCCTATTCGTGGCTGCGACGAACGGACTGATGCCGACGGCGGCGGTCAAATCAATCAGAAAGCCAGCAATGATAGCCGCAGCGGACGCGACGGCCGCGCCGACGGGTATCAGCGGGTTCATCGCAATGTAACTGATGACGATCGGCAAAAGGTAGAGGATCCACACAGCCGTCCCGAGCGGTACGGCGAGATCAATCGCAAATACCAGGGTGATCGCAACACCAACCGCCGCAATCACCCGCCCGCCGTACGAATCTTCCACGTTCCCCCGCCCCCGCCTCTTAGCTCGATGAACCTCCATGCAATAACAATGCAATATGGAGAGTGCCGGCACCCAAAACGCCGGTTAAACGCATCGCAACCGTGAATAGTTCCAATGGGTGCGGGTACGTAGACTACCTTCAGCCAGCATACGATGGCTCGAGTGGCGAGCGCATGAGCCAGCTTTCGCTCACGACTGCTAACAAGCGAAATTAGCTTCCACTCAGAAGAAGGATTTCCGACGCACACTGAGGGAACCGGTTCAGAACCGTCCTCGTTTTCTCCGTGGCCAACAGCCGAGAAAAGGGGATCGTCATGAAGCGTGCTCTATCCTTCAGCCTATTGACGGCCGGCGCCATTGGCATAGATGGGGTTCCGCCTGCTCTTGCGCTCTCGCACGTTCTTGCCGTCTGCAGCACGCATGAAAATCTTGCGCCCGCGCTGCCCGACACAGGCCGGCGCTTGTGCGCCTGCGGCACGATGGTCAGAACACGCCCAACGGCGGCATCGTCGTCAACATCGATAATCACAAGTCCGTGGGCCGTTGCGACGCCGACGCCGTTCATCACGTGCGCTCCTATGTGAGCCATTGACCACTCCTCCACGATCTCATTCATCGACGGCAGACGCTCGCAGAAGACATGGGGCCAACGCCCGATCCTCAATGTTTTACCGACGAGCGGGATTGGACTGTAGCCATTGGCGCGAAGCTGGCCCGCGACTTCCATATACGCGACATTGCGCGTGCCTGCGGGGCGACGACGAGGGCCCATCACGGCTCCCCCGTGCTCCCGCTTCCAGGTCCCGGCTGTTGGCGCGAAGCCAAATATGTCCTGGAAAGCCGATGCGAGCGAGGCAATCACGTATTCACGCTCTGGGTGGCTCAGCCGTCCGCCCGTCGTAGGTTGCTCCACGGCGAGCTGCGCCAGGACGTGCGCGCGGCAGCTCACCAGCAAATTGGCCAACACGCGGGGCGACTCCGCTGATCGCGTCCCGCGCAGGCGCCTTTCTTCGGAAGCGATTTCAGCATCGGGTTCACGGGCTCGCGCCCGGATCATCTCGGCGTACCGCAGCGACAAGCCAATAGCGATGCCGACCGACCGATAGGCATCGTTGGTCAGCGAGCGCGCGATCTCAGCGCCGATAAGCCGACCGACTGTGTGTTGTTTCGATGCTGTGCGCTCAACGAGGAGCTTGGCACACGCGCCCAGCGCCTTCTCCAGACTTTTGAGATGATCAATGCGTGCGCGCCGCTCGGCAGTCCTCGCCCGAGCCAGTAGGGGAAGACCACGACGTAGGGCAGCCTGCATGTTCCGGATGAGCATCTCCAACTCGGCCCTGGCGGGCTCGTGGGGAGCGTACCTGCGCAGCAGGCTGTCGAGGTCACGCCGATAAATGGCGAAGCGTTGAAGCGGATCGCTCTCTCGCTGGCTCTTCACGGTCTACACTCGCCCCCAGACTACACACAGTGGCCTGAGGCCGCAATCGCGACAATCGCGTGAGCACGCGATCCCGATAGGCCAATTATGGGCCAAATTCAGTGCCCAATCACACCGCGATGGGCGCTAATCTATTGATTGTCTTGGTGGGCGATGAAGGACTCGAACCTTCGACCCGCTGATTAAGAGTCAGCTGCTCTACCAACTGAGCTAATCGCCCTACCCTGGCAGCCAATTACCTCTTTGCAGGGCAAAACATAGACTTGTCACTTGGACAGCCTCGCTTCCGCCGCTATTCAGGCATTGGGTTTCGTGCCAAAGAGTGCCGCGTTTTATACGCCGCACGCACCCTTGTCCAGCCCGGATCGCGCAGACGAGATGACACATTCCGCGTCCTGTCAGTTGTAGCTTCAGTTTCGGCTTCCCAACGCCGCTGGCGTGCCCCCGTCTCAGCAGACCGAGCCCGGCAAATGCGCACCTCGATCCTCATATCCAGCGCCTTACTCGCCCTCGGCCTCGCCGGATGCGCCGCTGCCATGCCTGGATATGTACCCGACAAGGGGCGCCATAAGCTGGCCGAGGCCGCCGCCCAGGCCCGATCCGACCGAACTGGCACGACGGCAACCGATGGCTCCTACGTTCCGACCTCGGCGGAGCGCGGCTATACCTGCCGCCGCCTGAAGGGCATCATGCAGCTCAAAATTCAGCAGGTCCGCGATTCCGAGGCCAATCCTCCCACCGGTCTCGTTTCATCGCTGACGAGCAAGGCAACCCCGAAACACACACCGACGGGCACGCCCAGCGCCGTCTACTCCGAAGAGCGCGCCCGCCTGATCGCGCTCAATAATCTCATGGTCGAGAAAAACTGCGGCCACTTCGACCTCGACGCCGCCATGAAGCCGGGGAACAGCGAGACGCCCGAGCCGATCGGCGCGCCGACCAAGACCAGCAGGAAGAAAGAGCGCTGAGAACAGCCCTCGCCCGCCGAGCGCCTACTTCCCCGAGGCACGCACTCCGCACGCGCGGATCCGGCATCAGCGTATCGTGCGACCTCTAGAGAGCCACCAGGCCCGGCCCGCGCGCTGCTCGACGGGCAGAATGGTCAATACCTGCTGCGGTGCAGGCGTAGTCAAACCACACCCAACGACGTCGCCGCAGATCTTATTGATCCGTTTGATAATGCCGACAGTATGCGTACTATCACGCATAAGCCGGCGTGTATTTCAAGGCAGGTGATAACATGAACAGGCGAGAGGCGTCGCTCGAGGGGGCCCGCGCGAGTATCCAGGATGTGGCGCGCCATGCGGGCGTTTCCGCGATGACGGTGTCACGAGCGCTGCGCCAGCCGGAGAAAGTTTCGGAGATGCTGCGCCAGCGCGTGGCCGAAGCCGTCGACCGCGTCGGCTATCTCCCGAATGGCATTGCCGCGAGTCTTTCCTCGAGCCGCTCAAATGTCGTCGGGCTTATTCTGCCGAGCCTGCGGAACTCCCTGTTCGCGGATACCATCCAGGGCATTTCCGACGTGCTGCACAAGACCGGCCATCATTTGATGATCGCCGATAGCGGCTATGGCCTCGCAAGCGAAGAAGCGGCCATTCGCGCCTTTCTTCATCAGCGGGTGTGCGGGCTCATCCTCCACAACACCTGGCACACCGAGGGCGCACGCCGCCTCATTGCGCGAATAGGCGTGCCGGTGGTCGAGATCGGCGATCTCACGCCCGAGCCCATCGACACGACCGTGAGCTACTCCAATTTCGAGGCAGCCCGCGCCATGACGCTGCTGCTCGCGCAGCGTGGCTATCGTCATATCGGCTTTGTGACGCTGGCGCTGGAGGACAATGTGCGTTCGGTCGAGCGCCGGCGCGGCTATCTGGCCGCGCTGACCGAAGCCGGGCTCGACGCCGTGCCGAGCCTGATCCTCGAAATGCCCAGCGGTGTAGGTTCGGGCGCCGAGGCCATCGGCCGACTGCACGCCGCCAATCCCGAACTCGACGCGGTGTTCTTTGCGGGGGATGTCCTGGCGGTCGGCGCAATCCTCGAATGTCAGCGCCGCAATTGGGCCGTGCCGGGCCGCATAGCCATCGCCAGCTTCGATGATGTCGATTTGCTGAGCTATGCCAATCCCCCGGTCACGACCGTGCGCATTCCGCGCTACGACATCGGCCAGCGTAGTGCAGAGGTTCTTCTCGATCGCCTGTCGGCGCCCGCGCCGAAGCCGGCCAGATTGGATCTTGCCTTTCAGATCATCGAGCGCGGGAGCACCTGAGCGGCGCGTCCGCTGTCGAACAGCGGGCCGATCTTTGCGCACGGGGGCACGATCCTTGTGCAGGCCGCGGGATTGACGTGCCCAACCATCGACTTTAGGGCTCGTCCATGGGTTCGGGCGGCCGGGCACTGGCCAGGCAGGTGCCAATCGTGGAGGAGTATTGATGCACCGCGCTGAGCGCCGCTCTCCGGCTAAGAGCAACAGCCCATGAGCTATCGTCACGCCATCGGCACGCGCACCTATATCTTCGAGGATTTAAGGACGCTGCTGGCAAAGGCCACGCCCATCCGGTCCGGCGATCAACTCGCCGGGCTAGCGGCGGAAAGTGCTGAAGAATGCGTCGCTGCACGCATGGCGCTCGCCGATGTGCCGCTGACCACCTTTCTGAACGAGATGGTCGTGCCCTATGAGGATGACGAGGTTACGCGCCTCATCATCGATACGCACGACGCAGCCGCCTTCAAGCCGATCGCGAGCCTCACCGTCGGCGGCTTCCGTGACTGGCTTCTCTCGGAGGAAGCAACGACCGAACGGATCGGCACCATCGCGCCCGGGGTGACGCCGGAGATGGCGGCGGGCGTGTGCAAGCTCATGCGTAATCAGGATCTCATTGCCATCGCGCGCCGATGCCGCGTCGTCACGCGCTTTCGCAATACGATCGGCCTGCCTGGGACAATGGCGGTCAGGCTGCAGCCCAATCATCCGACCGACGATCTGCGCGGCATCGCCGCTTCGATTGCCGATGGTCTCGCCTATGGCTGCGGCGACGCCGTCATCGGTATCAATCCCGTATCCGACAACATGCAGGTGCTGGCGGACCTGCTGAAAATGCTCGATGAGCTGATCACGCGCCTCGCGATACCCACGCAAGGCTGCGTACTCACACACGTGACGACATCGGTCGACCTCATCAATCGAGGCGTCCCCATCGACCTCGTCTTCCAGTCCGTCGCGGGCACGGAGGCTGCAAACAAATCCTTCGGCGTTGCTCTCTCCATCCTGAAGGAAGGCTTCGATGCGGGCCGCTCACTGAAGCGCGGCACAGTCGGCGACAATGTCATGTACTTCGAGACAGGCCAGGGCTCGGCGCTTTCCGCCAACGCGCATCATGATGTGGATCAACAGACGCTCGAAGCACGCGCCTACGCGGTGTGCCGCGCCTTCGAGCCGCTGCTCGTCAACACCGTCGTCGGCTTCATCGGCCCCGAGTATTTATACGACGGCAAGCAGATCGTCCGCGCCGGGCTCGAAGATCATTTCTGCGGCAAGCTCATGGGCGTGCCGCTCGGCTGTGACATCTGCTACACGAACCACGCCGAAGCCGATCAGGACGACATGGACACGCTGCTGACGCTGCTGGGCGCGGCGGGCGTGAACTACATCATGGGCATACCTGGCGCCGACGACGTGATGCTCAACTACCAGTCGACGTCCTTCCACGATCAGCTCTACATCCGCGACGTACTGGGGCTCAAACGTGCGCCCGAATTCGAAGCGTGGCTCGCCGCGCAGGGCATCACAGGAGCCGGAGGTCGCCTGATCGCGCCGGGACAGGCGCTGCAGCTTCTCGGGCCACTGGCGGAGATCGCTCGATGATCCCGGACGACGCCTGGCAGCGCTTGACAGAACTTACGCCTGCGCGCATTGCGCTCGGCCGCACTGGCTCCGGCCTGCCGACGAAGGAGGCCATGAAATTCGCGCTCGCGCACGCGCAGGCGCGCGACGCCGTGCACGCGCCGCTCCATCCGGCAGAAATTACGGCCGCCCTTGATGATCTCCGCCTCGCGCATGTGGGCGTTTCGAGCCGTGCCGTATCGCGCCATTCGTATCTGCTGCGCCCCGATCTCGGCCGACGCCTCGACGCAGTCGGCCGCGCCGCGGTCGCGGCGCGGCGGACAACCGGGGGGGTGGATAT
>JAEYPL010000258.1 GCA_023410905.1 Pseudomonadota bacterium | reverse complement strand
CCTTGATGGAGAACCGGATCAACGAGCGCGAGGCCTATCAGCGCATGACGCGGCCGCTGCGTGAATTCATGCAGGCGAACGTACGCGAGAAGGACATTCAGCTCTTCGAGAGCATCTCGAACAGCCGCACGCCGCCGGCCACACCCGATGCATCCGGCGCACCCGTCGAAGTAGACATGCGTGTGCTGGTGCCGGCCTTCATGATCTCGGAGCTGAGGCGCGGATTCGAGATCGGCTTTCTGATCATCCTGCCGTTCCTCGTCATCGACCTGATCGTCGCGACGCTCGTGATGTCCATGGGCATGATGATGTTGCCGCCAACGGCGATCTCGCTGCCGTTCAAAATCCTGTTCTTCGTGCTGATCGACGGCTGGAATCTGCTCGTCGGCGGGCTCGTGCGTTCTTTTGGCTAGCAGGGCGAAAAAATTCCTAATCGGACGCAGATAGGGATTGGCTAATTGAGCGAACAAAGTTAACTGGGGTTTAGTACATAGACGATACAAGTGGTTTTCATAGCGGGCCGGGGGGGGCATCCCAATGGGATGTACACCGGGGGCATGATGCCGACCTGCTATACCGGACGATCCGGTATGTCCCAAACAGTACATCTCCTTACGGGGCATACGAATGGCCAACAGCATCAATACCAATTTCGCTGCGCAGACCGCGCTGCAGAGCCTCAACAGCATCAACAAGAACCTGACGACCACGCAGAGCCGGATCTCGACCGGCCTTCGCGTTGCGACCGCTGAGGACAGCGCCGCGTACTGGTCCATGGCGACCTCCATGCGCGCCGACAACAAGTCGCTCTCCGCGGTCAACGACGCGCTCGGAATCGGCGCGGCGATGATGGACACCGCTTACACCGGCATGAACGCCGCGATCGAAGTCGTGAAGGAGATGGGCAAGCTGCTCGTCGCCGCGCGTCAGCCGGGCGTCAACAAGGCCGACGTCCAGACGGAAATCGACGAACTGCAGAACCAGCTCCGCACGATCGCGCAGTCGGCTTCTATCGCGGGTGAGAACTGGCTGGCTGTTGACGCCGAAGGTGCTTCGTACAACGCCGAAGAGACGATCGTCTCTTCGTTTGCTCGCAGCACGGGCGCGAACGGTGCCCAGGTTGCGGTCGGTACGATGTCTGTTGACGTCGAGAGCTTCTTCCTGCTCAACGCCAACACGGATGGTGCCGCAGGTTCCGCCAACGACACCGGCAGTGCAGATCCTTTTGGGCTCGGCATCCTTGGGTCGGCCCGTCTGACACGTGCTGATGCTGACACTGATGGTGTTGCTCGCGGATCGATTGCTGATGGTACTGGCGAGGCTGGTACGATCGTGCTCGTGAACTACGATCCCACCACGGCGGCGACTGCCGAGATCGACATCACGAACGCCTCCGACGACGACATGGACGACTACATCCAGGCCGTCGACGCCGCGCTGACCGAGATGACGGCCGCCGCGACGATCATGGGTTCCACGAAGAAGCGCATCGACATCCAGAAGGATTTCGTCGGCAACCTCATGGATGCCCTCGACCGCTCGATCTCGACGCTCGTCGATGCCGACATGAACGCCGAGTCGACCCGCCTCCAGGCGCTGCAGGTTCAGCAGCAGCTCGGCATCCAGGCGCTGTCGATCGCCAACAGCAACGGCCAGAGCATCCTTTCGCTCTTCCGCTACGCGACCTGACGGCGCGCGGGCGCCGAACCCCGGAGCCCGCGCGTTTTCGTTTTTGACGGGCATTTCAATCACGCTCTGATGCCGGTATCGGCGTCCGGCCCCCATGCCATATGGCAACGCTGATCACGCCGCATAGCTCCAGGCGTTCACTCCGACAACTTCGCGCAAGGTTCCTGGTCGATGGTTAGCCCTTAAGCCATCCCTTTTGCGCAAGTGTGGTGATGCCAAGCAGCGATCAACTCTCCCGGCTCATGACGAGCCTCACGGCGCTCGGCGCGCGCCGTCTCGTACTCCTCGGGCTGGTCGGCCTCTCCGTGATGGCCGCAGTCGCGACGGCTGCCATGCATCTGGGCCGTCCCGCGATGCAGCCCATCTATACGGGGCTGTCCGCCCAGGACGTCTCGCGCATCACGGCTGCGTTGGCCGAGGCGGGCATCTCCTTCGACGTCAACGAGCAGCGCAGTGCCGTCATGGTGGCCTTCGGGCAGACGGCGCGTGCCCGCTCGCTGCTCGCTCAGAAAGGCCTGCCGAACAGCTCCCGCGCCGGCTATGAGCTGTTCGACCAGCTCGGCTCGATCGGTCTCACTTCCTTCATGCAGGAGGTGACACGCGTGCGCGCACTCGAGGGTGAGATTGCGCGGACGATCCAGGCGCTCGACGGTGTTGCCGCGGCGCGTGTGCATCTCGTGCTCGCCGATCCCGGCTCATTTCGTCGCGAGCGCCGCGATCCATCTGCTTCGGTGCTGTTGCGCGTCGACGAGCGCTGGCAGAACTCGGCTGCGCAGGCTGTTCGCCATATTGTCGCGGCAGCCGTGCCGGGCATGAAGGTCGAGCAGGTAAATGTCGCGGCGACGGACGGCCGCTTGCTTGCCTCTGGTGGTGACGAGCTCACGCTCGGCACGGCCAAGCACGCCGAGATGGAACGCTCGATGGCTGCTGAGCTCGAGCAGCGCGCGAGCCGCACGCTCTCGGCTATGCTCGGGCCCGGCAACTACCAGGTGAGCGCCACGGTTCGTCTCGATGTCGATCGCCAGCAGGTCAACGAGACCGTCTTCGATCCGAAGTCGCGCATCGAGCGCTCTGTCCGCACCGTCAAGCAGTCGGGGCAGTCCGAGGACAGCGGCACGAAGCCGTCCGTCGGTGTCGTTGCCAACCTGCCGAAAGAGGAGACTTCCCAGGCCGAGGGCGAGAAGCGTCGTCAGAAAGAGGACAGGCGCGAGGAGCTGGTCAACTACGAGCTCAATACGAAGACTGTGCAGACCGTGCGCGAAGGTTATCGCGTCAAGCGGCAGGCTATTGCGGTCGTGATCAGCCGCAAGCATCTGACCGAGTCACTTGGCGGTGGCGCGACACCCGAAGCTCAGGAAGCGCGGCTCACCGAGCTGAAGCGCCTCGTGGCGGCTGCAACCGGTGCCAGCGCCGAGCGCGAGGATCTGGTCGAGATCGCCGCGGTCGACTTCTCTGCGGGTGATGGTGCGATGACGCCCGTGCCCGGTCCCGGCATCCGCGACTACATGCTCATGAATGCCGGTACAGCGATGAATGCGCTCGCGATGCTGGGCGTCGTCTTCCTCGTCGTCTGGTTCGGCTTGCGTCCCGTGACGCGGATGCTCGGCGAGCAGCCGGCCATTGCGCTCGATGCGACGACGGCGCCGGCGCTCACGGATCAGGCGGGCGGTTCCGAAGCAATCGGTGCGCCGGCGCTCGCGCCACCGCGTAATGAAATGGCGAGCCTGGCGTCGGATGGTGCGTACGACGGCAGAGTGCAGCAGGTGCCGCGACGCAAGAACAATGCCGCGATGCGCGAGAAGCTCGAGGCGCTCGTCGAATCTGACTCGGCGGAGGTAACGAAAGTCCTCAAGGGCTGGATGCAGAGCGCGAAAGCGACATGATGGCCCGTCCAATTCATCATTTCCTCAAGGAATTCGCGAGCGGTGAGGCGCCTCTCCCTCCGTTCCAGCCGCCGCTGAAGGCGCCGCCGCCGAAGCCCAAACCGAAGCCGAAGCCGGCGCCAGAGGCGGAAGAAGCCGCAGCGCCGGTGATCGACATGTTCGCGATCCGGCTGGAAGAGTCCTATCAACAGGGCGTGACTGCCGGGCGCACGCTCGAAAGCGAGGCGACCGAGGTGCAAGCGGCCGAGCTCGCGGTCGATTTCGATCGTCGGCTGGAGGATGTGCGCAGCACCTTTTCGACGGCGCTCGCCGAAAATCTTGCCGCGGAGCTGCGCGCGGGCATCGAGGCGGCCAGCACGCGCATCTCGTCGCATGTCGCAACGGCGCTCATTCCCTTTCTGCGCGAAGGGCTCGCGCGTGCCGCCATCAGCGACTTCGTCAAGGAGCTGAGTGACATGATCGATACGGCAGAGGCCGTATCGGTCGAGGTGACGTGCCCGGAAGAGATCGTCGAGCCGCTGCGCGAACGGATTGCCGAGGCGATGGCCGAGCGCGGTGCACCGCCTGGATGCGTGCGCTGCATTCCCGGCAAATCGACGGATATCAGTGTGACGTTGAATGAGACGGTGCTTCAGACGCGTCTCGCCGACTGGCTCACGCGTCTCGAAGGAGTGCTCCGCTGATGTCGCAGCCATCGGACGCACCCGCAGAGAGCATCACCGTCATCGTCCGGCGTCGCCATGATGAGGACGAAGGACACCACGGCGGCGTCTGGAAGATCGCATACGCCGATTTCATGACGGCGATGATGGCGTTCTTCCTTGTCATGTGGCTCGTGAATGCCGCGAACACGGAGATGAAGTCGTCGGTCGCGAGCTATTTCAATCCGATCAAGCTCTCCGACACGGTGATCCGTAAGAAGGGTCTCCTCGATGTCGACGGCAAGGCCAATTCCGACGAAAAGTCGCCGGCGCGTGATGCCAAGTCTCCGGGCATGTCCGAGAGCACCGTCAAGGATGGCACGCGCGTTCAGCCCGGCGATGCGGGCAATCTCGGCGTTGAGGAGCAGCACGGCAAGGCGTCGGCTCCAGAGCCGACGGATGAGCCGCTCGGTCGGGACGGAAGTTCCGTGAATGCCGGACGTGCAAGCGAGGCGGGTCGCGCATTCCGCGATCCGTTTAATCCGTTCGCACCGGGGCAGCTCATGTCCAAGGAGGGCGGCGACAGGGAGCAGATGCCGGGACGGATTGCCGGATTGCCGAAGGCCGACGGTGAGGCAGCACCAGCGGCGAGACGCGACTCGAGTGCCGCCGATGCGCCGCCGACGGCTCGAGCCGAACGTGCGTCGGAAGCGCCGACGTCGCTGCCGTCCATGCCGCGCTCGGATCGCGTTGCGACGCAGCCATCGGGTATGGAAGCGGGCAAGCAAACGCACGCCGGACAGATGGCTAATGCAGGTGATCGCCGTCCGGGGCCGGATGATGATGCGCAGCAGCCTGCGCGCCGGTTCGGTCCTGCCGGAGAAGCCCAGGGTGGGCGCCTTCTCAATCCCGATGGTGACACGCCCGGCGGCCGCTTGCCCGGCCCGCAGGGAGATACGCAGGATCGGAGGTTGCCTGGCATCGCCGATGTCGCGCGCCAACTTACTCAAAGTCCGGATGCGCCGGTAGACAAGGCAACCGCTGCGAGCAAGGCGGAGACCGAGGCGCGTCCCGCCTCGTCATCAGCGCAGAAGGATGCAGCGGTCCGCCAGCAGGAGGCTGCGGCGGCGGGCCAGAGGGCTCTCGAGGCGACGGCCGCAAGCGTGTTGCGCGACATTCAACAGGTCGCGAAGCCAATAGCAGGATCTGGTGGGCCCGGCATCGAGGTTACCATCGAAGGCAACGGTGTCGTGCTCAGCCTGACGGATACGAGCACGTTCGGTATGTTCGCGATCGGATCGTCCGAGCCAAGCCAGCAGACGATCGATCTGATCGCGCGCATCGCGCCGGTGCTGATTGCGAACAGCAAGCGCATTGTCGTGCGCGGCCATACCGACAGCCGCGCTTATCGCACGGACAGCGCCAACAATAACTGGCGCCTCTCCATGACGCGTGCCGAGCAGGCATACGCGATGCTGGTGCGCGCGGGCGTGGACGAGAAGCGCTTCACCCGCATCGAGGGTTATGCCGACCGCAAGCTGAAGTTTCCAAACAACTCGGAGGCGGCGGCGAACCGTCGGATCGAGATCCTCCTGCAGCAGGTTGATGAATGAGGGCTGCCACGCGACGCACCGGCTGGATTGCAAGAGGAAGGATGCCGTCGGCGTTCTTCCTTCTTGCGCTGTCGCTCGGCTGTGCGCAGACGGCGGTCGCGGCGCCGCCCGCTGCGGCGAACGCCGGCCGCCACAGAACATTCGCCTCCGAGGGCG
>JAEYPL010000187.1 GCA_023410905.1 Pseudomonadota bacterium | reverse complement strand
TTGCGGATAGCATGAAGGCCATCGGTGTTCGCGCCGAGCAGAAAGGCCGGACACATGGGCGCTACCGACCAGCACAGTGTGACAAGCAGAAAGTCCTTGCCAACAGGATGCCGTCCACACATGGGATGGCGCAACTTTGTGCGGCGCACATTCAGTGCCCATGCGTTTGGTCGCTTGTGGCCCACAGCAGGAAACCGGGCCTTGGCTTCTTACGGATCGTGAGCGGAAGTTGGCATGAGCCTTCCCGTCGGCGCGGCAGCCGGGCTAGGCCGACACCGTTTCAATGACGCGGTCAATCCGACCGAACTCCTTGTTCTCGATCATCAGGAACAATCCCTTCCCAGCTGAGCGGTCGGCCCAGAGGTCGCCGACCAAACGCTTCTCCTTGGAATCATCATTGGTGAAGTAGGGCGCGCCCTTGTATTCGATCACGAGCACGCGCCCATCATTCAACAGCGCGAGGAAGTCGGGATAGAATTTGTCCGATGACGTTTGCAGCCAGAAGGAATGCGGCTGGCGGGACGTGTTGCGCACCCATGCCTTCACGTGCTTATGGCGTTCAAGATAGACGGCGCACTCATATTCCTCGCCAGACGACTCCATGTCGCCGATGACCCGGAACAGATGCTTCTCGAAAACCGTGTTGCCCTTGTAGGGCTGGTTATAGCTGTAGCGGCTTTCATCGAAAACAAGTTCCAGGTCCGCGCTCGTTTCGAAATCGAGGCCGCTTTGCGGGAACAGCGCCCGCTCGAAAGCGGTGGCCTCGCGCGTGTCGCGGTGCTTGGCGATGACCTTCACGAGCGCTTCGACAAGCCGGAACTTGGCGCGCGCCAGCCCTTCGATGCCGAGCCCGGTCTTGGCGTCGATAACATCCAGCGCCTTGGCGATGAACAGCGTTGACGATACGCGGGTAATGTCGCGGCGCGCCGAGAAGGGCACGCGCCGGTCCAGCCAGTTCACGAGCGCATTCTTGGTCCAGCCGCGTTCCTGCAACGCGAGAGCAAGCTGTTCGTGCAGGTCATTGACGAAGGCGAGCGTGATCGCCCCGGCCGTGTCAACGTCCACGTGGGCTTCGTCGACCGCACGCTTCGGTGGCTCGAAATAATCGAGGATCGGAGCCGGGTCGGCCTCTTCCAGCTTCCAAGGAATGTCGAGGAAGTGGGCGCGGTCGAAAAGCTGAAGCCCGCTCGCCGAGCGCACGCCGAGACGCGGCACCGCGAAACGGATCACGTCGGCTCCTTCGTCCACCGCCTTCAGCCGAGCGCCGCGTGATTTGTGCACGAGCGCTTCGACGGCCTTTTCAGCGCCGGGCATCGCCAGCAGCAGCGCCGTGCGATCATAGTCGCTGAGCGCCCCGCGCGCCCGGATCACGCCGGTTGCCACGTCCACTTCGACCCGGCCGCCCGTCGCGCCTTCCACATTGGTCTTGAACGTGTCCGCGTCGGCCCCTTCGGGAAGCGGCTCTTCGAACACGTATGCCGTGCCGCCTTCTTCCATGCCGGGCAGCGAGTCCGGCGCGAGCCGCACCAGCGCCTTGGCTTCGACCCGTTCGAAGCCGTTGTTCACGAGCCCGTCGCGAAGCGTGTTCGCCGCGTTCTGGAAACTCGTGGTGGTGGCGAAGGCGTAGGCGCGATTCAGGTCTTCGCGCTTCTTGCGCTTGGCGCGCGGCAGCCGGAGCACGCGGCCAAGAAGCTGCTCCACCGCGCGCGGCGACTTCTGTTCGGCGACCGAACACAGCACATAGGCGAAGGAGCAATCCCAGCCCTCGCGAAGCGCCTGTTGCGTGATGATGAAGCGCACCTTGCACTCGCGGTCGAACAAATCGACGCCATCAAGCCCTTTCGAGTCGCCGGTCGCGATGACGATATGCTCGGCGGGAACCCGGGAGTCTTCGACGAGCAGCTTCTTCACTTCTTCGGCGTGCAGGGTCGGCTTGTCCTTGGATTTCGGCTCGGCCTGCACGAGCATGACCGGACGCACGAACTCGCCGGTCTCGGCCTCTTCCGCGCCCGCCGTCGCGGCGAGTTCGTCAAGCCACGCGATGGCGTCGCCGATGGTGTCGCGCGGCTCCGGCCGCCCGCGAAGGATCACGGGCAGCTTGATCATGTCCGCCGCCTTCAGTTCGGCGGCCGAGACGTGATGCAGCACGTTGGAAGCATATATACCCTTCGCCGGGTTGGCTTCGTCAGGCGTGACGGGCGTTGCAGTGAACTCCACGATCACGGACGGGCTGAGGCGCGCCAGCGTGTCGAATGACAGGCTGGTGCGCGCGTTGTGCGCTTCGTCCACGATCACCATCGGCCGGTGCAGGCGAAGCACGTTGGCGAGCGACGGCAGCGGATCGCCCGACGGCCCGGTTTCCAGCTTGCCACGCAACCCTTCCGCAAGGCCGCTGACGTGGTCCATAAGCTCGCCGTTGGCCTCATAGACCTTGCGGCCTTCGGTCTCTTCGACCCGGAACGCCTGGATCGTCGCGACGATGACAACCGCCCCGCCGTCATAGTCGGCGCGCTTGGCGTAGAGCGCATCGGCAACGCCCATGATCCGCACATTCTCGCCGAAGCGATCCGCGAGCACGCGGCGGTTGGGGTGCGCGCGATCCTGAAGCGTGGCAAGCGTCTGGTCGCGGATCGTTTGCGACGGCACGAGCCACAACACGGTCGGCGCGTCTGTGCGAAGGAAGCTGTCCGCCGCGACACCAATCGAATGCGCCGCGAGGATGGTCTTGCCGCCGCCGGTCGGAATGCGAAGGCACACATAGGGCAGACCGGGCAGGCTCGGCAGCGACGTGAACGGGCGCTTCGTCACGGCGTAGAACGCCGTATCCGCGTCGCCCAATTCGACGGCCTTTTCGAGGAAGCGCCGCAGCGCCGCGAGCGTCTGAAGCTGGTAGTCCTTCAGCGTGAAGAGGGGCAGGTTCATGGTCAAAGCCCCTCTATCTGGTAAGGCACCTGCTTGAAGGTCACGCCGAGCCGCGAAAGCCGGTCGTCGGGCACCGTGCAGCCTTCAGCATAGACCACGCGCGCGCCAGAGAAGTCCGGTTCGGGCGGGGGCAGGCTTTCGAGCACGGAGGCCGTAAGCACGTTTCCGGCATTGGCGCTGGCGACGCCAATCGCTTCGGCCGAGTGAAGCAGATAAACGGCGCGCCCTTGGAACGTGCCGATCAATGTCGAAGACCCGTCGGCCCGGCGCGGGATTGGCGAACCCGTCTCGCAGAAGAAGACATGCGCGGCAAGGTCGGGATAGGTGACGGCCGGGCTCACATTGCCGTCGGCATCGAAGAGCGGTTCGCCAAGGGTGCAGAAGCGGAAGCCGAGTGAGTTTGGATCGCTTTCTTTCAAGGCAAACTTCAAGCGCTCTTGCGTGACCTTCCTCGCGATCTCGTCATCCATCTCGATGACGATGAACTTCCGCGAGACGGACAAGGCACCCAATCTCGTCACGGCATGGCCGGTTGTGCCGCTGCCCGCAAACGAGTCTAGAACGATGTCATCTTCCTTGGTCGCGATTTGAACGATGCGTTCGATTAGCCGCGTAGGCTTCGGAGTATCGAACGCCGTTTGGGTGCCGAAAATTTCACGGATTTCTTTCTTAGCTTCGTCCGTGTGACCGACCTCTTCATGGGGCCACCAAGTCCAAGGTGTAATCCCCTCTACCTCCGAAAGATAACGGATCACGCTCGGCTGAGCGTTTCCGTCCTTTCCCCAATAGATTCGTCCTGCTTGCTCCAGCTTCTTGAACTCGTCTTCAATCATTGACCAACAACGCCCTTCGGGGGGCGTGTGCCGCGTGCCATTCGGCGCAACGATCTCGTACATCTGATTTGGACGATAGCCTTGCGCTGTCATGGGCAAGCCGCGCCAACGCTTTGTCGGGTCGGATTCGTTCTTGTTCGACGGGTTCTTGTATATCTTCGCCTGAGCGTCAGTTATGGGAATAAGATTTCGGCTCGTCTTAAAGAGCAATGGGTCTCTCGCGTAGACAAGTATGGACTCGTGCGCATCGCCAATCGCCTCGCGGTTTTCGCGGCTATAGCGCTTTTGCCAAGCAACACTTGCGATGAAATTATGCCTACCAAAAATCTCGTCGAGCAGCGTGCGAAGTGAGTGTGCTTCAACGTCGTCGATGGAAATCCAAATAGACCCGTCTTTGGTCAAGAACTCCTTCAGCAACCGCAAGCGCGGATACATCATGCACAACCACTTGTCGTGCCGGGACAGGTCTTCGGCTTCCTTACCGACGGTGGCACCAAGCCATGCCCGGATTTCCGGCGAGTTCACATTGTCATTGTAAACCCACCCCTCATTGCCCGTGTTGTAGGGCGGGTCGATATAGATGCACTTCACCTTGCCCGCGTAATAGGGCAGCAGTGCCTTAAGCGCTTCGAGATTGTCGCCCTGCACGAGAAGGTTGCCCGCGTCCGGGTCGCCGACGCTTTTGTCCTTGTCGCAATGGATCAGCCGATAGGGCACCTCGCGGTGATGGTTCACAACGGCCTTCTTGCCGATCCAGTCGAGTGTGGGCATGCGCGCTTCCGTCCTAGGTTAGTTCCGACCTAGTCCCTAGCGCCTCGCGCGCGCATCCTCAAGGACGACCGACGATTGCCGGTGGTATGGGGCAGCTCGAAAGGTAGCCGACCTCTCAGCGGGCCGCGGCGTCTCTTCGCGAGATGATCGCTGCAATCTCCGCAAGCATGTCGGTTTGGACAGCTTTTCCGGCCTTCATCCGTCCAATCACTTCTCCCTGCCTGTGCGGGTCGATGCGGCCGTAGGAGGTCAGCGTGGTGGCAATGTTCTCGTGACCGAGATTCTGGCTCCAGGCTTTGAGTTCCTCCGGCGACTTGCACATGGTTTGAGCAAGATGGCCGAGTGTGTGGCGGAAGGAGTGCGGCGGGAAGTAGGGCAACCCAGCGTTCTTGAATGCCTTACGAAATATGTCACGCGCTGGCGACGCATTGCTCCAAAATTGCCGTTCGATGCCCGTCGGTGCAAAAGCGCCGTCGCGGGCAATGCCGACACGGGTTCGCGGAAAGAGGGGATCCGACGGGCCGAACAGATGATTGTCGCGAAGCTCGTCAATCCAGGCACGAACTATCTCAGCAAGGCCATCCCCGACCGGAAAGAAAAACGTGACAATGGCTTTGGCAAATTTGGTCTCGACCGTGTTCGGGTCCTGCCGCACCACCGGTGGCGAGCGCATCATGTCGAGATGACCGAGCGTGAGCGACACCATTGCCCGGTCGCGGATGCCGGTCAGGATCGTGAATGCGAGCAACGCCCGGTTGCGACGGTCCACGACGGTTACGTTCGGCATGGATTGGATCGTGGCGCTTATCTGCTCCAGGCTTGGGAAGTCGCGCAACTTGGAGGCTTTCGCGCGCGCTGCATCCTTGAGTGACGGCGAAAGGTAGTCGATGTCGGGCAGATGAATTTTCGACTTGAACCCTGGCTGCCAGGCAAGCCAGGTGAAGAATTCCTTCAGTGACGCCAATGTTGCCGCCTGAGTCGATGCGCTGAGGATGTCGCCTGTCCGCACACCATCGGTTTCCGAAAGCCGCGCCTTGAAGGCGACGGCCTGTTCGCGCCGAAATGTCTTGAAGTCCTTCCCACTTGTGTAGGATTCATAGCGCGCCAACGCCTTGCGCACGCTATCGAGCGTCGCCTCGCTCTTGCCTTTAGCTTCTTTCAAGTAGCGCAGATAGTCGCGCTTCAGGCGCTCATTGGACGAGTTCAGTCTGGTCATTTCGGCTATCTCCGTGAAGACACCGTTTCAGGTGGGGTTAGGACGATCATTCAATCGTTCCGGCTCCATCGTTTGTAGGTCGATCAGAGAGCGCAGGGACGCCAGGTCGGCGATGCGCATCGCGCGGTACATCGGCGTTTCGCATTCGGCACACAGAGCCAGCAAGGATGCGAGTTTTGCTGTCCGGAACGTCACGTCGGCCGTTCCGCCCCAGGGCTTGCGTGGCGCACGGCACCGAAAGCAGTAAAATTCCCCGGGCCGGCAGGTTCGCTTGCGGCTCTGCCTTCGCCTGGAAAGAAACGCTTTGAGATGCGAGCCATGGATCAGGAGCGGGCGCCTGTCGTCGATGGGTTCCAGCCCTTCCTTCAGCCACCGCCGGACCGTGTTGCGATGGACGCCAAGAAGCCTAGCTGCTTCCGCCACATCATAAGCCACGGCCTGTTTGATGCGCTGGGCCGACAGCCGGCCGGCACGGTGGTTCCTTCGCATCGCCATCAGCCCTTGCGCGCGGCGGCAATGCGGTCAGCGATCCATGCGTCGATTTCGGATTCGATCCACGCGACGCAGCGTTCCGAAATGGCGACAGGTTGCGGGAAGCGCCCATCGCGCATGTAGGCGTAGATCGTGCTGCGGGAAAGGCCCGTGCGGGCTTTGACGGCGGGAAGTCGGAGGACGGAGATAGCCATGTTTGCGCCTCCTTGGGCGGTGTTGAACATGGCTACGGATTTTTATCGCACGAATTACCCGTGCGAATGCACTGTGCCGGGCAAAGGCTAGCCGCTGCCAAGCAGCGGCTAGGTGCCTTCGGGTCCAGGTGTGCCTCTCAGCGCCTTGCGCGCTGTCGAGTACGAGATTCCAAGCGCGCCGCATTCTTCCTCGGCGCAGCGGTCCCGTGAAGCGTATTTGCCGGTGGCCCAAAGCGCACGTATCTGTTCCTGCACGTCGCGGCTGCCACCGGGTTTGCTGTGCCGGGCATCCGCCGCAACTTTTGCTTGCCGCTTCCGCCACAACTTCGAGCCGATACCCGCCACAGGTTCACGCGCATCACCGGCTATGGCGCTTAACAACGCGTTCAGGTCCACCGTGAGCCCGCGTGCATTCAAGGTTGTCACCTGCGACAGCGCAATGCTCTGCCCCGCCACGATGAGAAATGCGCCGTTCTCGATGGAAAGTGTAACCAAGCCCTTGCTATCCTCGCCTTCCAGAAAGCCGAGTATCCAGCGTTTGCTCGTTGGCTCAGCTTGCGGCGGCTTCGAGAAACCTAACAGTCGGTGCACGGCGCGGGCCAGCGTTTCGCCCGTAATCTGCCACTGCTCCAGCGCCCCCAGCTCGACCCTAATCCGACCGAAAGCCTCGGGCTCGTCGCAGGCAATGAAAGCGCGCGGGCTTCGTCCGCCCTCGGCAGGCCGGATATGAACGGGCCTGAAGCAGTTCTTCTCGCAGCCCTCGCACTCGATCACTTGTGCTGGTTGCGCCGGCCGGAGCACTTCTGCCTCGATGAGGCTGTCAAGCGCGCAGTCCGGCCATTGCCGGGACTCAATCGCACCGATGATTTCCGCTCCCGCGCTGGCGCACGCGAGACGCTCAAACAGGTGGGCCAGTAGCTCGCTTTCCGTCATTCGGCGGCGCGCTCCTGCTGCGTGCGCTCGATCGGCTCCAGGCCGGAATCTGCCAGCATTTTGCGGATAATGCGGTCGCGCCCATCGTGCTTCAGCGAACACGAGTTCGGCCAGTTGATGTCGAAACTGCGCGAAGTTAGCCTTTTCGCTCCGGCATTTTGGACAAACGTAACCTTGATGCCGACCTGAGTAACGGACAATTGCGATAACGGAATAGCTTTTGTGACCTTGTCCAGAAGATCGAAGACGGCGAGCTTGTTGTTAGATGGATCGGCCTCCAAGATCAGGCGCTCGTTTTTGCCATGCACTTTGAGCCGCAGCTTCCTTACGGCAACGTCGGCGATGCCGGACTCCGGATCGTACAAAAACTGAAAATGGCGTGAGCGCACAGGGTTCAGGTCGTAAACGCGCTCGTCCTTCTCGGCCGGCCCCAACTGGGCCTTCAGGATCGCGCCGGCAAAAATCGCTTGCAGGTCCGGCACCGACTTGCGATTGCCGGTCATGTAGATGTCCAGCGTACCTTCGCATTGCGAATAAACGAAGATGATCTCGAAGGCCGGATGGTGCGGCCGCCGTTTGAATTCCTTGCCCACCCATTCCACGCTCGCCTGCGCGTAGTCCTCGGGATAGGCGAAGAAGTAATCATGATCACCCCGCCGGTAGCACTCCACTTTGCAATTCTCGCCGCGCCCCTGCATTTTGTGGAAGTAGGTGCTGATGCTCTGTTCGAGCTGTCGCACTTCCGGGCTGTTGAGATCGTGGTTCGCTGGCTTCCGCGGCACGTTCTTGCGCTTGCGCCAGTAGGAGGAGGGCACTGTGTCCGCGTGGTGGAAGGCGAGCGCGCCGGGCCAATATTTCGGGCGCTCCAGCAGCGTCCAGAAGGCGTGCTCGTGGAAGCCGGTCAGCTTGGCGAACTGCTCTCCCAAGTCTTCACCGTGCCAGCGTGCCTCGTCCAGGATGGCCCTGGCCCCGCCCTCCGTCGCCAAGTCGTCAATGTCCTGGAAGTCCTGCTCCATTTCATTGCGCGCGTCCTCCGGCAGCTTGAGCCAGGCTTCGTATATCGGCTCCACTTGGGTTTCCGAGAGCGCGTTGAAATCCACATCCGCCAGGACATTTCGAGCGGCAAAGTAGCGGCTGAGCAGGCGGTTTGGGGCCTGCCGGAAGAACCGGCGTGGTTGGTATGCGCGGGCCATTCACGACAATCTCGAAGAACTGATTCGTTCTTCGAATTCTCGCATGAATGCGATTTTGGTCCAGCGCCGTCCTATAGCGTCCCGACCACCTGTTTACGGCCAAATGGGATCACGTTTCCAGCGCATAGGGTGTCGAGATAATCGGCCCACCAAGTCATCATTCGTGTGCGCTCGTCCCAGTGCTCGCCTCGCATGTAGGCGCGGCGAACGTGATCGTTCTCCGCATGGGCTAGTTGGCGTTCGATCGCGTCCGGGTTCCAGAGCCCGCTTTCGTTCAGCAGGGTCGACGCGGTGGCTCGGAATCCATGAGCGGTGGCCACGTCGGGGCCGAAGCCGAGACGCCGCAAGGCGCTGTTCAAGGTATTTTCGCTGATCGGCTTCCTAGCCGCGCCTATGCAGGGGAACACATGTTCGTTTCCCCCGGTGACGGACTTAAGCGTCCGAAGTATCGCCACAGCTTGACGCGGCAGAGGTACGCGATGCGCACGTCGCATCTTCATCCGCTCGGCAGGAATTGACCAGATTGCAGCATCAAGGTCGAACTCTGCCCAGCGCGCGGCTCGCAATTCCCCCGGTCGTGGAAAGAGAATCGGCATGAGCATTAGAGCGGCACTCGTGGCCGGTTGTCCTTGATACGTGTCGATTGCGCGCAGAAGCCGGCCAAACTCCGAGGCCGATGTGATGGCAGGGCGGTGGCGGACCTTTGGGGTTGTAAGAGCGCCCCTCAGGGCAATGGTCGGATCGTTTTCAATACGCGCAGTGGCGATGGCATAGCGAAATACTGAGCCGACAACCGAACGCAAGCGCCGCGCTGTTTCGTGGTGTCCTTTGACCTCAACCCGCCGGAGCGCCTGCAAGACATCCGCCGACGAAATAGACCCCACGTCTCTATCGCCGAAAAATGGGTAGGCGAAGTCAAGCAGCCACCGTCGCTTCCCGAGCGTGACCTCTGCGAGCCCTTCGCGCGTTAGCTTGGCCAGGTGTTCTTCAGCGACGGCGCGGAAGGTGCTCGTCTCTGCGGCCCTGGCTTCCGTGCGTGCCTGCTTCTTGAGGGCGGACGGATCGCCGCCGCCTGCAATGACCTTTCTCGCCTCATCCCGACGCTCACGAGCCTTCGCCAACGGCACGTCAGGATAGGCGCCGATGGCGAGAAGCTTCTCGCGTCCGTCCACTCGATACTTCATCCGCCAGAGCCGTGAACCGGTTGGATTGACCAGCAGGAACAAGCCGCCGCCATCTGCAAGTTTGTAGGGCTTGGCAGCGGGCTTGGCGTTGCGGAGAGCCAAGTCTGTCAGGGGCATGGTGCGCACCGGGGTTCATCGCGAATACCCCCAGAAATACCCCCAATTTGCTTGGCTCTCAACGGAATCCGTCAGATGCCCTAGGACCGCAAGGCCCTAGCAAATCGACGATTTTTGCGATGCTCTTGGATTTTACCGGACTGTCTTGGAAGCCCTGGTGGTGCCCAGAAGAGGACTCGAACCTCCACGCCTTGCAGCGCTAGTACCTGAAACTAGTGCGTCTACCAATTCCGCCATCTGGGCAGGCGGGCTTCAGTTAAGGGGGCGGCGGCCACTTGTCAACTTTAGCGCTCCGGCCATCAGGTAGGGTCGAGGCATCAGGTTGTATATTGGGTGAATCTTCCGAGTCACACAATTCACGCCCCATGAATCTCGCTTGCCATCACTTGTTGTGATGAAGGGCCGAATCATAGATGCACAAGGCGTCTTGCAAATTTGCACGTTTGTGCTTGCAAGTGAGTAGTGGCGACCAACCACTACTCAACCCCGCTAGGAGCTATGCCGTTCGTCCTCCGTCTCGTCGTTCCGAGTGGCCGACACCACTGGGTTAGCGCGGAGAGCGCGACGCAGACGGGATTGAGCTTTGCGAGCTCAGGTCCCCTGGCACGCCTTTCACATCTCCGATTCGTGACCAAACGTCACGACGTCGGATTTGTAGTCAAACCGTTAACCCGCGCTTCTGTGGCGAAGCAGCTACAGTAAGTTGCATCGCCTCCTACACATGCCCCTCGACCACGACCTCGAGGAGCTTGGCGCCGGGCGTCGTCGTCGCCTTGCGAATCGCAGGCTCGAGGGCCGCCGGATCCGTAATGCGATGCGCCTCGAGGCCCATGGATTTCGCGAGACCCGTGAAGTCCACCGCCGGCTCGACGAAGTCCATGCCGACGAACTGATCGTTGCCATGGAAAAGCTTGAGGCGCTGCTTGATGATGCGATAGCCGCCGTTGTTGCAGATGATGTAAGTGATCGGCAGCTTGTGGTGCGCGGCCGTCCAGAGCGCCTGGATGGAATACATCGCCGAACCGGCGCCGACGACGCACACGACCGGACGGTCCTTCTGCGCGAGCGAGATGCCGACCGACGCCGGCACGCTCCAGCCGATGCCGCCCGAAGCGAGGCCGTGGTAGCCGAAGCGATCGCGGTAGGCGAGCAGGCTGTTCAGCAGGCGGCCGCTCGTCAGCGACTCGTTGACGACCACCGCATCCTTCGGGATCGCCTCGACAATACGCAGCGTCATGAAATCCGGATTGATCGGCTTGCCCTTCACGATCTCGCGGCCCTCGATCGTCGACACGAGCTTTTTGCGCTTGGCCGTCCAGTTGTTCTCTTTGAGCGCGGCGATCGACTTCTCGGCGCGATCCGTGAGCGCCTTGCCGCCCTTCTTGACAAGGGCCGGCGTGAGCACGCGCAGCGTCTCGCGCACATCCGCACGGACGGCGAGCTCGGCCGAATAGTTCTTGGCAAGATCCCAGTCATTGAGACCGATCTGGATCATAGCCAGCTCGGGCGGCATCGGATCGATTTCGCTCCACACCGACATGCGGATCGGATCTGCACCGAGCACAATCATGAGATCGTAGGGCGCGAGCGCCGCGCGGACGTCCGGCTGCTTGCGATTGAGACCGCCAATGTAGCAGGGGCTTTCGGAGAGGAAGTGCGCGCCATAGGCGACGCTCTGCTGCAGCACCGGACAGCCGAAAGCCTCCGCGAACTCGGCCGCCTCCTTGAGCGCATCGCTCTTCACGAGCTCGTCACCGACGATGATGATCGGGCGCTCGGCCTTGAGGATGCGGGCTGCGAGCGCATCGAGCACTTCGTCGGAAGGACGCACGCGGCTATCGACACGCGTCGACGAACCGAGATCGATGCCCCCTTCCATGTTGAGGATATCGCCCGGCAGCGAGATGAAGACGGGCCCGGTCGGCGGCGTCATGGCGACCTTGGCGGCGCGGCGCATGATGCGCGGCAGATCCTCGAGGCGCGTGACCTCGATCGCCCACTTGACCAGCGGCTCGGCCATGGGAACGAGATTGTCGTAAAGCAGCGGCTCGGTGAGGCCGTGCCCCTGCTCCTGCTGGCCGGCCGTGAGAATGATGGGCGTGCCGGTGAACTTCGCGTTGTAGAGCGAGCCGAGCGCGTTACCGAGACCGGGGGCGACGTGAACATTGCACGCCGTGAGCTGGCCTGAAGCGCGCGAATAGCCGTCGGCCATGGCGACCACCAGGCTCTCCTGCATCGCCATCACGTAGGTGAGATC
>JAEYPL010000164.1 GCA_023410905.1 Pseudomonadota bacterium | reverse complement strand
AGCTAGCGCCTCAGATATGGACAGAGCACGCGCGGACGGTCGCCATAGGGCTGATACGTGCCGTCGCTCCAGCGGAACGAGCGGAACCGCGCCGCGCAGCGATCCCAGCGATCGCCGTAGCGCGCCTGCGACTGGCTCACCGAACCACCGAGGATGAGCGCCGCCGTACCGGCTACGATCGCCGGACCGATCCAGCGTCCACCGTACCAATAGCGGCCACTGCGATAGCCGCGACGGTAGTAGCCGCGTCCACCACGATAATACCGGCCGCGATAATAGCGACCGCCACGCCACGCGCGACCGCTGCGGAAGGCGCGTCCGCGATAGCTGCGGCCACCGCGCAACGAGCGCCCGCGATAGGCGCGACTTCCGCGGAACGAACGCCCACCACGGAACGAGCGACCACCACGCGCCGATCGACGGGCACTGCGACCACGCCGCTGCACCTGCTCGACATTGCTGGTTGCCAGATTTTGCCCGCTCGGGGCGAGCGCACCAGGGGCGGACGTATTGATCACCGCGCTCGGTTTGGGAATTTGCGACGGAGCCGGTGCCACCGCCGCCGAGGCCGGCACGCTTACCAGCGTACCAAGGCCGATCGCCACTGCGGCGATCCTCAATCTCATGAAACGCAACAGACCTCTCCTTTCCTGCTTCTGTCGCAGGCGCTCCCGGCAAGCCTCCTGCGAAAGGCTACTCGAGAGGTAACGTCATACGCGGGCGGATGTTCCGAATTTGGAGGAAGTGCTGCGCCGTAAAGAATTTAACCGTCGCGCAAGCGATCACGCGCTGCGCGCCGTATTCTCCATGTGGCGGACGAGGCGCTGAAAGGCCTCCATATACGGCGCGTCGTGGCGCTCCTCGACGCGCACGATGAGGCCGTTCTTGAACCAGTAACGAAAGTGGAGCCGCTCGCAGAGACGTTCGCCGGTCTTCTTGTGCGTTTTTTGCGTCGTCACGACCGAGCGGCTGAAGTCCCGCTCGTGCGCGTAGCTCTCGATCTCGAACGTGTCGACGTAGAAGGCGTCGACAACGAGTTGCAGCCGCAGGCGCAGATCCTCTTTGCCGTAGGAGCTAGCCGCGTAGGGCACCGCGAAACCATCGACGTTGATGAGGTGGAGAACATCCTCATCAAACAGCCGCATCACGCCATCAAGATCGCCGGCAGCCCAGCGTTCGTGGACGAGATGAAAGGCAGCGCGCTCGATATCGAAGGACATGCAGTGGGATACCATATTCCAACGTGTCGGACATTATGCCGGCTCGGCCCGCATGGAAAGGGGGGACGAATACGGAGGATATGAACTGGGGCTTGCCGAACGCTGATGCGCAAGCCCGCGGTCACGCACTGCGCGCCGCATTCTCCATATGGAAGACAAAGCGCTGGAAAGCCTCGACGAACTGGGCATCGAGATGCTCCTCCGCGCGCACGATGCGGTCGTCTTGCATCCAGTAGCGCAGCCGCATGCGCAGGCAGAGACGCTCGCCCGTCGCACGGTGCCGATTCACGACATCCACGAGCGCCCGGACATGGTCCGCCTCCTGGACGATGCTCTCGGGCACAAATCGCTCTTCGTAAAACGTCGCTTTCACGAGTTGTAGGCGCTGGCGCAGGTCTTCCTTGCCGAGCGAACTCGCGACGAACGGCACGGCAAGGCCGTCGACATTGACGATATAGAGCACGTCCTCGGTGAATTCGGCCAGCGCGCCTTCGAGATCGCCCGCAGCCCAGCGATCCAGCGCCCGGTGTGCTGCTGTGCGCTCTGTTCGTTGGAGGAACATCGGAAGCCTGCCATGCTGCGCTGCGGCGAGAGTGTAGCCGTGCGTGTGCGGATGGGAAAGGGGCGATGTGCTCGAAACGAGCTAATCCCCGCGCGCCGCATTCTGAATGTGAAAAACAAACCGCTGGAACGCCTCCACATACGCAGCATCGTGGTGCTCGTCCATGCGGCAGATCAAACCGTCGCGAAACCACACACGAAACCTGACGCGGACGCGCAACACCTCGCCCGTCTCGTGGTGGGTGTAGTGGCCAATGACGATCGAGCGCCAACGATCACCTTCGCTCACGATGCTCTCGGGCTCGAATTTGTCGACGCTGAAGGTGAGCAGCAGGAGCTGCAGCCGCTGGCGGACATCCTCCTTGCCGAGCGCACTCGACGCATAGGGCACGGCGAGCCCGTCCACATTCACGTTGTAGAGGACGTCTTCCGTGAGGTGATCGAGGAAACTCTCCAAATCACTCGCCGCCCAGCGGATGTGGGCCTGCTCGAACGCGGCACGCTCGGAGGGGGAAGGCATGGTGTCCAATTTACGCTCGTGACAGCGCCCTCTTGAAAACTGCCTCCTCGGGGTTGCTTATGGCAGATAGGATATTTTCCGCCACCTTCTCAATCAGCTTCTGCCCCCAAAATGGGTCGCTAACGTCATAGTAAATTACACGGATGTGCTTCAAGTCGAATGGCACATCGCCCTCGTTAGACGACACCAGAACAACAGGCTTATCGAGCGCATGGGCCAGCCCCAACTCATAAAATACATTGGGATTTCTGCTCGTAAGCTCCGCCACTAGGACCTTGGCGCCATTAATTCCCTCCCAGATCTGATCAATAATCTTTCCAGTCCCAAATATATCTGCATCCGCTCGAACAGGTAGCAATCCAGCCTTCTTGATCGCCGGCTCATAGACTTGAGAGTAATAGCCTCCGATAGGATCGCTGAATGGCATCAAGACAAAGCAACTGTCGCCTGCCGCGACATTGGCCGCCGTACTTAATTTCTTGATGGCTCCCGACTTGCCCTCTGGCGTAGTCGAAATATCCAGTATGCGATACTTGCCGTCCTTCTTATCTAGAAGTTGCGCACTCTCCAGTGACGCCAAGAATACGCCCCTAAATTCTGGCAGTTTTTCACGTGGGATCCCGAATTTATCCTCCAGCGCGTGTTCAAAGAAATCGTCATCGGGCAAATACTCGCCTCTGTAGTGAGAGTAAACAGCCGAGATGTCAGGTGCATCTAGGACTGCCTCTCTAAATGCAACGACATCATCGCCAGCCTGTTGGGGGCGGATCGCCTTGCGAGCTCGATCGGTTACCGCGATGGTGCCGGCGCTCGGGCTTGTTAAGAACCCGTATTTAATTGCGGAGCTAATTTCGACCTGATAGGGCCCATTAAAACCTACCCCAACGAATTTCGCGCTCTCACGCTTGGTGCAGTCTCGACCGGCATTTTGGTCAATAATCGCTTTGGGGATGCGAAGCGCCTTCTCAACACTGTGTCTAGGGAATTTTGCGGCAGCAGTGGTTTTCGCGACGCTTACTCGCTTCGTGCCGGCAGCAACGGGTTTTGATCCAGGTCGAGGTTTTCGTGTTGCGTGATTCTTCGCTCCCCTTTTTGCCACCAAATTTCTCCCCAGTATCAACAATCATTGGCCTAAGCTGAGTGCAAAATCTGATGGCTATAGTGCCGTCATAAGTGTCCGCATCAAGCGAATTCTCCAAGATCTGCGTGGCATCTCCACACCTTGACCTCCCCCCTCCCCTCCTGTACACAGCGCCCACGTCGCGGGGCCCTTCGGGGCCGCGTGCGTTTTGGCTTTCGTGATGCACCCACCTGAGGCGCATCTGTCGGCGGGTCCGCCCGCAGAGGAGAGAGCCAGATATCCCGTGAATAGCAAAAGACGGAACAGAACCAATGACTAAGCGCATTCGCGCCAAGCACAAGATCGACCGCCGCCTCCAGGAGAACGTCTGGGGCCGGTCCAAGAGCCCCCTCAACAAGCGCAACTCGCGCCCCGGCCAGCACGGCGAGCGCCGCGCGGGCAAGCTCTCCGACTTCGGCCAGCAGCTCAAGGCCAAGCAGAAGCTCAAGGGCTACTACGGCTCGATCACCGAGCGTCAGTTCCACCGCCTGTACGTGGAAGCCACGCGCCTCAAGGGCTCGACCTCCGAGCACCTGATCGGCCTGCTGGAGCGCCGCCTCGACGCGGTCGTCTACCGCGCCAAGTTCGTGCCGACCGTGTTCGCCGCCCGCCAGTTCGTGAGCCACGGCCACGTGACGGTGAACGGCCGCCGCGTCACCATCCCGAGCTATCGCGTGAAGATCGGCGACACGATCGAAGTGCGCGAGAAGTCGCGTCAGCTCCCGCTCGTCCTCGAGGGCGTGAAGAGCGCCGAGCGCGACGTGCCGGACTACATCAGCGCCGACCACTCGAAGTTCACGGCCAGCCTCGCGCGCGTGCCGGCCCTCTCCGACGTGCCCTATCCGGTGCACATGGAGCCGAACTTGGTGGTCGAGTTCTACTCGCGATAATTTACTTGCCGCGGGCTGCTGGGAAGAGGTGCTTCGCAACCCTTCCGTGGCGGTATGCCCGCGGCGGCAATGCAGACAGCAAGCCCTTGCGGCAACGTGCGTTTCGGGCGCTCAGGACGTCGAATTTGGAAGGCGCGGCTGCCATTGGCTCCGCGCCTTTTGTTTTAGCGCGGCCTAACGGCCGGCGTGCAGTCGCACGCTCATGGTTCCCTAACTCGGCCTACCGGCCGGCGCGCGGTCGCGCGCTCAGGAAGTGGCACCGTACGTGCCGCAATGCCGGGCGGCGTCGACTAAACTGCGTCCATCACGCAAGTTTCGGAGTACAAGGCTTGCAATCGCGATCCGATGCGCCTACGTACCGGCCATCGACTTTGGCCGGACGCCCGGGCCGTGACGCTACGACGTGATCGAGCGCGCGATCACAGAACCCTCCCAAATTTCGACGAGTGTGCCCACGCGCGCTAAGCGTGCGTTCGGCATTGGTCATGGCTCTGCTAAAAGGAAAATCGCCATGCAAGCTGGTACAGTGAAGTTCTTCAACGAGCAGAAGGGCTACGGGTTCATCGCGCCGGATAACGGCGGCAGCGATGTTTTCGTGCACATCTCCGCGCTCGAGCGCGCTGGTCTGCGCACCCTCTCCGAGGGTCAGAAGGTCCAGTTCGACACTGAGAAGGATCGTCGCTCGGGCAAGACAGCCGTTGCGAACATCCAGGCTGCGTAAGCCTCACGCCGCGGGCTCTCCTGCGGCACTGACGAGATCAGAAAGGCGCGGTGGCTTCGGCTGCCGCGCTTTTCTTTTGAAGTACGGCCTACCGGCCGACGCGCAGTCGCGCGCTCATGATTCCCCAGCGCGGCCTACCGGCCGGCGCGCAGGCGCGCGCTCATGATTCCCTAGCGCGGCCTACCGGCCGGCGCGCAGGCGCGCGCTCAGGAAGTGGGCACCGCGGCTTTGCGGAAGGGCTCTCGGTGCAGAACCAAAATCATAAAAGGCGGGGGTGTGGGGGTGTCCCCCACGCGGTTACAGGGCGGCAGCCCTGTTCGCCCCTCCGGCGCGATCCGTTTCACCCGCCCCACGTGCAGACAAGTTCCGTGCAGCGCGTACGGCCGGTGGCGAGATCAGAGGGCTTGCAGCGGACAGGCTGCGGGCTGCAGACGCGACACGTGTACGACGACAGACACCCGCGATACTGGCCGCCCCGCGCGTAGTTGCAGGTGAGCAGCGTCTGACAGTGCCTGTTGCGCGGGTCCGTACCGACGGTCTGCGCGCTGGCCGACGTCGAAGCTGCGCTCATCAACGTCAGCAGAATGAACGGAGCAGCGAAGATCGCGGCGAGCCAGCCGCGGGAATGTGCGGAACTGCGAATTGCCATGGTGGCCTCCCGGAAACGACGCACACGAGCCTAACGCCACATGAGCGCCATTGTTTCCGGGATTGGCAATCGCCGCAATCGGTGGTGGTAAACCACCGGTGGATGGCGGAGCGGGCGTAACCGGGTGACTACGCCCCGAAGCACCCTACTTCAGCAGCTCCACGATAGCATCGCCGAGCTCGGTGCACATGGCCTTGCCGCCCATGTCGCGCGTGCGCACGTCCGTGTCCTTGAGCAGCTTCTCGATGGCCGTGACGATGGCGTCGGCGGCATCCTTGTGGCCGAGATGCTCGAGCATCATCGCGCCCGACCAGATCTGGCCGATCGGATTGGAGATGCCCTGGCCCGCGATGTCCGGCGCCAAGCCGTGCACGGGCTCGAACATAGAGGGGAATTCCTTCTCGGGATTGATGTTGCCGCCGGGCGCGATGGCGATGGTGCCGGTCGTCGCGGGGCCGAGGTCCGAGAGGATATCGCCGAAGAGGTTCGAGCCGACGATGACGTCGAACCAGTGCGGATTGCGGACGAGGTGCGCGGTCAGAATGTCGATGTGGTACTGGTCGGTCTTGGCCTTCGGGTATTCCTTCGAGATCGCGGCGAAGCGCTCGTCCCAGTAGGGCATGGAGATCGAGATGCCGTTGGACTTCGTGGCGCTCGATACGTGGTTGCGTGGGCGCGTCGCGGCGAGGTCGAATGCGTAACGCATGACGCGATCGCAGCCGCGCTTGGTGAAGATCGCCTGCTGCACGGCCATCTCGTAGTCGCTGCCTTCGTACATACGGCCGCCGACCGAGGAGTACTCGCCCTCGTTGTTCTCGCGCACGATGAAGTAATCGATGTCGCCGGGCTTACGGTCCGCGAGCGGGCACTTCAGCCCCTCGAAGAGGCGCACGGGGCGCAGATTGATGTACTGCTGGAATTCGCGGCGAATGGGGATCAGCAGGCCCCAGAGCGAGACGTGATCCGGCACGCCCGGGAAGCCGACTGCGCCGAGGAAGATAGCGTCATGATTGCGGATCTGGTCGAGACCATCGTCCGGCATCATCTTGCCGGTCTTCTTGAAGACCTCGCAGGACCAGTCGAAATTGTCCCACTCGAAGGCGATGTCGAACTTGCGAGCCACGGCCTCGAGCACCTTGATGCCCTCCGGCACGACCTCGTTGCCGATGCCGTCGCCGGGAATGACGGCGATCTTGTAGGCGTTCGGCTTTTTGCCGGGTTCCTTGCCGGTACTGGTGGCCATGGCGTTTCTTCTCCCTCGTCGATGAGAATTCTTGAGCGGCGGCAGGCTTAGCACCTTCCCGGGGCAATCAAAACCGCTCTGTGCCCCGGCGGATCAGGTATTCGGCAGCTGGCCGGAATGGTTACCTCGTTCGCCATCTTCCCTGGAAGACGGCGCCGAAATGCCTACATGAAAAAGGTAGCGCCATCGACTTTACGGCCCGCAAAGGCTACCACAGCCGCAATACTGGCCGCTGCCAGCCCTATGCTCGAAAGCTCGGACCCATGAAGTTCCTCGACCAGGCCAAGATCTACGTCAGCTCCGGCAATGGCGGGGCCGGATGCATCAGCTTCCGGCGCGAGAAGTTCATCGAGTACGGCGGCCCGGACGGCGGCGATGGCGGCAAGGGCGGGGACGTCTGGGCGGAGTGCGTCGAGAACCTGAATACGCTGATCGACTTCCGCTACCAGCAGCACTTCAAGGCCAAGAACGGCATTCCCGGCATGGGCCGCAATCGCACCGGCCCGAGCGGAGACGACTGCATTATCAAAGTGCCGCCCGGCACGGAAATTCTCGCCGAGGACAACGAGACGCTGATTGCCGACATGACCGAGGCCGGCCAGCGGGCGCTCATCGCGCGCGGCGGCAATGGCGGCTTCGGCAATGCATACTTCAAGTCGTCGACCAACCAGTCGCCGCGCCATGCCAACCCCGGCCAGCCGGGCGAAGAGCTGACGCTCTGGCTGCGCCTCAAGCTGATCGCCGACGCGGGCCTCGTCGGACTACCCAATGCGGGCAAGTCGACATTCCTCGCCGCCGTCTCACGCGCGAAGCCGAAAATTGCCGACTATCCTTTCACGACGCTGCATCCGAACCTCGGCGTCGTGCGCGCCGGAGAGGTCGATTTCGTGCTTGCGGATATTCCGGGGCTGATCGAGGGCGCACATGAAGGCGCGGGCCTCGGCACACGCTTTCTCGGCCACGTCGAGCGCTGCCGTGCGCTGCTCCACCTCGTCGATGCGACGGGCGAGGATGTCGTCGATGCCTACAAGACGGTGCGCGCGGAGCTGAAGGCCTACGGCGGAGGCCTCGCGCGCAAGAAGGAACTCGTCGCGCTGACGAAGTGCGATGCACTCACCGAGGATGTCATCGCGGAGAAAGCAGCCGCCCTTCAGCGCGCAGCGCGCAAGAAGCCGCTCCTCATTTCGGCCGTCTCCGGCCAGGGCATGAAGGAAGCGCTGTTCGCACTCGCCCGCGAGATCGAGCGTGGCCGCGCCGACGAGAAGGCTGCCGAGCGCGAAGCTGCCGGCGTCAGCGATCCGCCTTATGATCCTCTTCGAAGAGGCGCATGACGGCGCGGTGAATGCACGGTGCCGCGAGCAGCACGACAGGCACCATGGTTAGCCAGGCGACGAACCAAGCGACCATCCAGCGCTCGACGAATTCACCAGCCGAGTGCGCCACCGGAAATACCGCGATAGCCGTCGCCACGGCTGTCGTGATCGCCGCCTGGAGAATGCCGTAAGCGTACGGGGCAAACCGGTATGGAAGCAGTGGTGCCATCAATGCCCTGAGTGATGGATTACCGTCGATCCATCCTCGGAAATCAAACCACGTTTCGTCGAGGTCGAATAACCGGCACGCCGCTGCATTCCTCGGCAGCGCTGGCCGCACTTGGCGCACCGGACAATACGGCTATTCTGGACACCAACTCACGCCCGCCAGCCGAAAGCCCCCTTCCGATGCGCGACCTCACGCCTGAAGCTCTGCTCGCTGCCGTCAACGCCTGGGTCGAGATCGAAAGCCCGACGCAAGATGCGGCCGCCGTCAATCGCGTCTCCCAGCACGCGGAGAACCTGCTGCGCGCGATAGGCGCCAGCATCGAGCGCATTCCCGGCGAGAACGGCATCGGCGATATCCTGATCGGCCGCGTACCGGGAGCCGCGAACGGCCCCGGCATTCTGCTGCTTGGCCACATGGATACGGTCCACCCCGTCGGCACGCTCGCGGGACCGCTGCCCATGCGCGTCGAAGGTGACTGCGCGTATGGCCCTGGCATCTACGACATGAAGGGCGGGAACGCGATTGCCTTCTCCGCACTTGCGCATCTGTACGCAACTGGAAAGCGTCCGCATCTCCCGGTCACGGTCATGATGATTCCGGATGAGGAGATCGGCAGTCCGTTCTCGCGACCCTACATCGAAGCCGAGGCAAAGAAGCACGCCATCGTGCTCGTCGTCGAGCCCTCCGGCGACTTCGGCCGCATCACGATCGCGCGGCACGGCATTGCGCGCTATCAGCTCAAGACGACGGGCGTTCCCGCACACGCGGGTGCGTATCATGCAAAGGGCCGCAGTGCGATCCGCGAGATGGCGCGTCAGGTGCTCGAGATCGAGGCCATGACCGACTACGCGCGGAACGTCACGCTCAACGTCGGCACCATCCAGGGTGGCACGCATGAGAACATGGTGCCCCTCTCCTGCGAAGCGATCGTCTACTGCCTCGTGCCGCTCCCCGGTGACGAGGCAGAAGTGCGCACGAAGCTGCTGGCGCTGAAGAGCTACGATCCGGACGTGAAGCTGGAAGTGACGCCCGGCTTGTACCGACCGTCGTTCGTGAAATCACCTGCCATTCAGAAGCTCTATGATCACGCTGCAGCACTGGCACGCGAGATCGGCTTCGAGGTGAAGGGCGAGCGCGTGGCTGGCGGCGGCAGCGACGGCAATTTCACGGGCGCACTCGGCGTGCCGACGCTCGACGGTCTCGGTGTGCTGGGTGACGGCCCGCACACGCATCAGGAATATCTGCTCGTCTCGCACCTCGTGCCGCGCACGAAGCTGCTCGTGCGGTTGTTCGAGACGCTCGACGGGTCGTTCGGCGCGAAGTCCTAGCTGCGCGATTCGGGCGGCTCGTCGTCCAGTGCCCGCCATGCGGCACCATCGAGATCGTCGTACTGCCCCGATTTGAGCGACCACAGAAAGCCCGCAAGGCCGAGCCCACCGAGGAAGAGTGCAATTGGGATCGTCCAGGCAAGTGCCGTCATGACATCCTCCCCAGATACTGACGAGAGAGGCGTAGGGCGTTGGCCGTCACTGCGATGGACGATGCCGACATTGCGATGGCGGCGATCAGCGGTGTCGCAAGACCGATCACGGCGAGCGGCACGAAAATGAAATTATAGCCGATCGCGATGCCGAAATTCTCGAGCGCGCGGCGCTGCGCACCATGCGCGACGAGCAGTGCCTCGATGATCGGCGCGAGACGCTCGCCCTGAAATACCGCATCGGCAGCCGTCTGGCTGATATCTGCAGCCGAAGCTGGCGAGAGCGAAGCATGTCCCGCAGCAAGTGCCGGCGCGTCATTGAGGCCATCACCCACCATGAGCACCTTGCGCCCCTCCCCCTTGAGAGCGTCGAGACGCGCGATCTTGTCCGCCGGCTTGAGCTCAGCCTGCCAGTTGGCGACGCCGAGGGCCTGCGCAGCCTCTGCTACCGACGCGCGCCCGTCACCTGACAGAATTTCGATGTGAAAGCCTGCATCGCGCAAGCGCCCAATGACCTCGACCGCGTCGCTGCGTAGGTGATCCGGAAAATGGAAAGCCGTCGCGCCACCATCCGGTGTGCGAAGCCATATGGCCGAACTGCTCTCGGCAGGCACGCCCGCAATCTCGCAGAATTGTGCCGAGCCGAGACGCGTCTCGCCGCTCGCATCGACATGCCGCAGTCCGGAGCCGGCGATCTCCTCGACCACCCTCTCGGCAATCACCGCGATGCCGCGCGCCTTGGCCGCTGCCACGATCGCGCGCGAATAGGGATGGCGACTTGCCGCTGCGAGACGAGCTGCGCGCGCAAGCATCCGATGATCGATCGCGGAACTATCCACGAGGCGCGGCTCACCGAGCGTAAGCGTGCCCGTCTTGTCGAAGACGATCGTATCGATCTCAGCCATGCGCTCGAGACCGTCCGCGGCCTTGAGGATAATGCCATTGCGGAACAGCCGCCCGCTCGCGACCACCTGCACTGCAGGCACAGCGAGCGCCAGCGCGCACGGGCATGTAATGATGAGCACCGCCACCGCCGCGGTCAGCGCAGGCTCCCAGCCATAGCCGAGCAGCATCCATCCAATGAACGTGCCGAGCCCAAGCAGATGCACGGCGGGGGCGTAATGGCGCGCAGCGCGATCGGCGAGGCGCACATAGCGGCCGCGCGCCTGCTCGGCAGCGCCCATGAGCCGCGAGATATCGGCGAGCAGCGTATTCTCCTCGCTCGCGATGGCTTCCGTCTCGAGCGTTCCCCTCACGCTGATGGTCCCCGAGTAAACCGTATCGCCTGGCGCGACGCTGCGCGGGCGGCTCTCGCCGGTGATCAGGCTCTCGTCCACCTCGGCAATACCCTTGCGGATACGCGCATCGACGGGAATGCGCTCACCGGCCGCCACGAGAATGCGCGTACCCGGCAGCACGTCGCGTGTCGGCAGGCGCTGCGTCGTACCATCGAGAAGCACTACGGTCGCGGCGGTCGCGCGCAGGCCGAGCAGGTTCTGCGCGGCAGTCGAGGCGCGCGAACGCATGGCAATGTCGAGATAGCGGCCGATCAGCAGGAAAAAGAGCAGCGTCACGGCGGCATCGAAGTAGACCTGATCGCTACCGCGCACGGTTTGATAGAGGCTCATGCCCGTGGCCAGCAGAACACCGAGCGAGATTGGCACATCCATGTTGAGCTGGCGCGCCCGGAGCGCCCGCGCGGCCGACTGGAAGAAGGGCTGGCCCGCATAGGCAACGGCGGGAATGGCGACAATCGCCGAGAGCCAGTGGAACAGCGTCTTCAATGACGCATCCATGTCGCTCGCAATGCCGGCCCACACCGCGACCGACATAAGCATGATATTCGACGCCGCGAAGCCCGCGACACCGAGGCGGCGCAGATATGCGGCGTCGTGGGTCGCATGCGCGGGCGTCGCGCCTTCGACCAGCTCATAAGCTTTGAAGCCGACGCCGCCGAGTGCCTCGACGAGCGTCTCGATCTCGACGCCAGAGGGCGCGGCCGTCACGTGCGCACGCCCGTTCGATAGATTTACGCGTGCTGCGATCACGCCCGGCAGTGCCTGAAGCGTCCGCTCGACTTTGCGCATGCAGTTACCGCAATGCATGCCTTCGACGACGAGCGTCAACGCCTGCTCGCGCTGTGTCTCTTCGTTCGGCAGCTCGCGAAGTGCGGAAACGCTCAAGGTTTCAGCCATAGCCGCCTCCGCATTTGATGCGCGACTTCGCTCGGCGCCGCGTGCGTTCGCGCTTCGAGCGTGACAATCCACGCACCGGCCTCAGGAGGCGCGACCTGCGCCGTGTATACGCCGGGCTGCGTCTCTTCGAGTGCCAGCTTGCTGTCGTGCTGTGCCGTCGATGGCCGCCCGAAGGTGCCCGCCACCAGCAACCCTTCGACGGGAGCACCAAGGCGGTTGGTCAGGCGCAGGGTCACTTGCCCGTTGCGCGTCACCTCCAGCGCCTCATGCCAGCCCTGGGCCTTCTGTGCTTCTTCAGCGGCGATGCGTTCGTTGTAGTTGAGCCCCTTGCGGTAGGGCTCGACGGAAACGATGCCGGTGTAGGTCGAGATGGCGGAGTAAAGGAACACGCCATTGACGGCGAACACGACGAGAAAGAACCCGACGAACACCATGAGCACGTGACGTCCCTTGAGGCCCTCAACGCCATCGGGGCGAGCAGTATTCATGGGCGGCTTCCTTGTGGTGCGGGCGCCTGGAAGAGCGTTCCACGGCGCGTCGTCTGGCCCGAAGTGAGATCGCGTACTTCAAAGGCAAAGTTCGTCGAAGCGTCCTTCAGCTTTCCGAGACCGCCGCGCGGTACGGTCACGAAGACGCGAAGTTCACGCAGCGTGTTCGTCGGGACAGTGACATTGAGCGGGCTGCCGGGCTCGGCACCCACCATCGACAGGGACGCACCTTGCAGGTCCGTCATGCCGAGTGCGAACGTGCGCGGTTCATGCAGCTTGTTGAGGATCTTCACAGTGTAGCCATTGCGAATGCCGCCCTCGGAGAGACGCACGAATGGCGGATTGCGGTCGTGCTGAACATTGAGTTCGAGCGTCGCTCTGTTCCAGAGCGCAACGAGCATGATGATACCGACGAGCGAGATCATGCCGAAATAGAGGAACGTGCGCGGACGCAGGAGTTGCACAGGCTCGTGCGTGATGCCGCGCGCGCTCGCTTCCTGCTTGGCGATCGTGTCATAGGCGATCAGGCCACGCGGGCGCTTGATCTTGTCCATGATCTCGTCGCACGCATCGATGCAGAGCGCGCATTGGATGCACTCGAGCTGCGAGCCGTCGCGGATGTCGATGCCCATCGGGCAGACCACGACGCATGCTTTGCAGTCGATGCAATCGCCACGCGTCGACCAGTCGACAAGACCGTCCGCCCCCTTGCGCGCCGGCCCGCGCGGCTCGCCCCGCTCCGGGCGATAGCTGACCAGCAGCGTGTGGCTGTCCGTCATCGCGCCCTGAATGCGCGGCCAGGGGCACATGTAGATGCAGACCTGCTCGCGCGCGATGCCGCCGAGCAGATACGTGGTCGCCGCGAAGATGCCGAGGAACAGATAGGCGACAGCAGGTGCCGTTCCCGTCGCGAGCTCGGCTGCGAGCGTCGGCGCATCGCGGAAGTAGAACACGAGCGCGCCGCCCGTCAGCAGGCCGATCAGCAGCCAGCTCACGTGCGTCATGGTCTTGAGGAAGACCTTGCGCGCGCTCCACGGTTCCTTGTCGAGACGAATGCGTGCATTGCGATCGCCCTGCCAGAGGCGCTCGACAGCAACCATGAGGTCTGTCCACACCGTCTGCGGACAGGCATAGCCACACCACACGCGCCCTGCGACTGACGTCACGAGGAACAGCACGAGCGCCGCGAGCACGAGCAGGCCCGTGACGAAATAGAATTCCTGCGGCCAGATCTCGAGGAAGAAGAAAAAGAAGCGATTGTGCGCCATGTCGAGCAGCACCGCCTGATCGGGCAGATCAGGTCCACGATCCCAGCGCAACCACGGCAGTCCGTAGTAGATCGCGAACGCGACGGCCATCACGATCCATTTCACCGAGCGGAAACGGCCGTGCGCGAGGCGCGGATAGATCTTCTGGCGCGACGCATACATCTGGCGATCGGCCGCGCGGTTGACAGCCGCAACGTCGTGCGCCTCGACGTCGCCTGCGGCCGTGCGCGCGCCCGGCTTGGCAGCCGGATTGTTCCGCCGATCGAGGACCGTAGTCACGGTGCGCTCCTGCGGCTGAGGCGCTGCATCGGCGTGTCGCCCGCCATGCATGCCAGCCAAGCCAGAACCAGGCGCTCGAACACCGAGTGAGCGCGCGGCGCGGTCTCAACCTGCGATGCGGCAGTGTGTTGCGCCTCGCCGGCCCGGCAGGCCGCCAGCACCAAACCCAGCTCGCACCCGCATCCGCACATGGTGCTCGTCTCCAAGCGCGCCGCTACTTGCCGCCGCCGAGGCTGTGCACGTAGATGGCGAGCGACTTCAGCGTGACGGGATCGAGACGCCCCTGCCATGCGGGCATGGAACCGCCACGACCTGTCGCGATCGACTGCACGATGGCTGGCTTCTCGCCGCCATAGAGCCAGATGTCGTCCGTCAGGTTCGGCGCGCCGAGCTCGACATTGCCTTTGCCATCGGCGCCATGGCACGAGACGCACTGATCGGCAAAGATCTTGGCACCTCTCCCGGCGGCAGCGGTATCCGTCGCTCGCTTGTTCAGCGAGAGCACGAATTCCGCGGTATCGTCGATCTCGGCCGGCTTGAGAAGACCGTCGATGCCGTACTTCGGCATGTCGCTGATCCGGCTTTCCTTGTGACCACTGCGAATGCCGTAGTGAATGGTCTTCTCGATATCGGCGAGCGAGCCGCCCCAGAGCCAGTCGTCGTCGTTGAGGTTCGGATAACCCGCAAATCCCTGCGCACCGCGGCCGTGACAAGGTGCGCAGTTCGTCGCGAACGACGCCGCACCGCCGACCATGGCGAAACGCAGCAGATCGGGATCGTTCTTCACCTCGGCGAGCGCGGTCTTCTCGAGCGCGGTACGGGAAGTCGCCTGTGCGGCCTTCGCAGCCTCGATTTCCTCTGACACCGTTGCACGCTGACTGTAGCCCCAGATGCCCTTGGTATAGCCATTGAGCGTCGGCCATGCCGGATAGACGATCATGTAGCCGACAGCCCACACGATCGAGACGTAGAACGTCATCAGCCACCACTTCGGCAGCGGCTTGTTCAGTTCCTTGATGCCGTCCCACGTGTGACCGGTTGTCTCGACGCCGGTGACGTCATCAATCTCGCGTTTGTCGCTCATGGCCGCCCCCGCTTGGCATTCTGACTGTCATCGAGATCGAGAGCCGTGCGCTGTGCCGCCTCGAAGCGCGCCCCGTTCGACGGCCAGAGCGCGTACGCGAGCACGCCCGCGAACAACCCGACGAACATGAGAAGCGAAACCACCTGGCTGACAGTCGCAACCGAGTCATACGTCATGGTGCTCATCCTCTCAGCGCAGGTTCGGACCGGCCGCGTCGAACTTGGTGAAGTCGACGAGCTGTCCGAGGATCTGGAGATACGCGACGAGCGCATCCATCTCGGTCGGCGGCACGCCATTCTGGCCGTCGAACTTCGCGACCTTCGCCTTCGGATAGCGCTTAAGCAGCTCACGCGATGGACGGCTGTCCGGATTGATCTGCGCGGCGATATCGTTACGCACATTCGCAATCATCTCGTCGGTGTAGGGCACGCCGACCTTGCGCAATGTCTTGAGGCGCGCCTCGACATCGCTCGCATCGAGCCGCCGCGTCATGAGCCACGGATAGCTCGGCATGATGCTCTCCGGCACGACCGAGCGCGGATTGACCATGTGCTCGACGTGCCACTGATCCGAATACTTGCCGCCGACGCGCGCGAGGTCAGGCCCCGTGCGCTTCGATCCCCACTGGAAAGGATGATCGTACATGCTCTCGGCCGCGAGGCTATAATGACCGTAGCGCTCAACCTCGTCGCGAAGCGTGCGCACCATCTGGCTATGGCAATTGTAGCAACCTTCGCGGAGGTAGACGTCGCGGCCAGCCTGTTCGAGCGGTGTGTAGGGGCGCATGCCCTGCACTTTCTCGATGGTGCTGTCGACCCAGAACAGCGGCGCGATCTGGAAGAGACCGCCGATCGACACCACGACGAGAATGCCGACGAGGAGGATGATCGAGTTCTTTTCGAACACTTCGTGCTTCATGATGCGATCCCCCTCACTCGGCCGGCTGAACGCGGAGGCCAGGCGCGGCAGCGACGCGCGGCTGTTCGGCAAGATCGACCGGGACATCGCCGCGGATCGTGCGCCAGACGTTGTAGGCCATGATGAACCCGCCCATCAGGAAGAGGATGCCCCCGATCGCGCGGATCACGTAGTAGGGATGCATGGCCTCGACAGTTTCGATGAAGGAATACTGGAGGAAGCCGAGGCTATCGTAGGCGCGCCACATCAGGCCCTGCGTGATACCCGACACCCACATCGCGGTGATGTAGAGCAGGATACCGATCGTCGAGATCCAGAAATGCCACTCGACAAGACGCATGGAGTAGAGACCGGGACGCTTCCACAGCCACGGCACGAGGCAGTAGATCGCGCCGAACGAAACCATCGCGACCCAGCCGAGCGCACCCGAGTGCACGTGGCCGATCGTCCAGTCCGTGTAGTGCGAGAGCGAGTTCACCGCCTTGATGCTCATGAGCGGTCCCTCGAACGTCGACATGCCGTAGAATGCGACGGACACGACGAGCAGGCGCACGACGGCGTCGGTGCGGAGTTTGTCCCAGGCCCCCGAGAGCGTCATGAGGCCATTGATCATGCCGCCCCATGAGGGCATCCACAGCATGATCGAGAAGGTCATGCCGAGCGTCTGCGCCCAGTCGGGCAGCGCGGTGTAGTGGAGGTGGTGCGGACCCGCCCAGATGTAGATGAAGATGAGCGTCCAGAAGTGCACGATCGAGAGGCGGTAGGAGTAGACCGGCCGTTCGACGCGCTTCGGAATGAAGTAGTACATGATGCCGAGGAAGCCGGCGGTCAGGAAGAAGCCGACCGCGTTATGGCCGTACCACCACTGCGTCATGGCATCCTGCACGCCCGACCAGAGGATGTAGCTCGCCGGGCTCGTGAAGCTCACGGGGATCGCCGCGTTGTTCACGAGATGCAGCATCGCGATGGTCACGATGAAGGCGAGATAGAACCAGTTCGCGACGTAGATGTGCGGTTCCTTGCGGCGCCAGATCGTGCCGAGGAACACGAGCAGATACGTGACCCAGATGATCGTCAGGAAGAGATCCGCGTACCATTCGGGCTCCGCGTACTCCTTGGCCTGCGTGATGCCGAGCAGGTAGCCCGTGCCCGCGATAGCGATGAAGAGCTGATAGCCCCACACGACGAACCACGGCGACCAGCGCCCGGCGAGACGCGCGTGGCACGTGCGCTGGACGACATAGAAGGATGTGCCGATGAGCACGTTGCCGCCGAAGGCGAAGATGACCGCGCTCGTGTGTAGCGGACGCAGGCGCCCGAAACTGATCCAGGGCAGATCGAAGTTGAGGGCCGGATAGGCAAGCTGGAGCGCGAGGATCACGCCAACGAGAAAACCCGCGATGCCCCAGATGACGGCCGCGATCACCGTGACCTTGATCGGCCCGTCGAAGTAGCCCTCCGGCGGCTCGTAGTTGCCGATCGCGATCGCGGCCTTCTCACGGAAGGTCACGTTCAGGATGTAGATGCCGGCGATGGCCGACGCCGCCATCATCAGCAGGCCATGGAATGACATGGCTGGGTCGCTCGACCCGAAAAACCAGATCGCACCGACGAGCGTGAAAAGCCCGGCGGCCAGTACCGCCAGCACGTCGCCGAATGCTTCCAGGCCCTCTCTCGTATCCGCCATCGCAGTATCCCCCGGATGCCCGAGCTGCCAGCCCCGCACACGCACGCGGGGCGACCTAACGGCCGGACACTAGAAAGGGGGGAGCGCGGATGGCTTGATCCACGTCAAGAATGGTTCAAGGAAAGACGGCGACGCGCGGTCGCAGATGCGGGGCCGCGGTAGTATTTCAGACGCCGAGAATGTCGGGCAACGCGGCGAGCGAGGTGATCTTGTGTTGCGGGGCGCCGCCATCGATCATCTTCGTCGCATCGTGAATGCCGCCGTCGCGCACGATCTGGATGGTGGTCCAGCCCATGGCATTCGGTGCCACGAAATCCTTGATCGGATTGTCGCCGACATAGACGAAGCGGTCGCCGGGTTCGCCGATAGCCGTCGCCACGCGCTCGAAGGCCATGGGGTGCGGCTTGAAGTAGGCGCGGTCATCGCCGAGCGCGTCGGTATAGACGATCTGGCGGAAGCGCGGCTCGAGCGCGAGCGCCGCCACCTTCTTGCGCTGGACCATCTGCGTGCCGTCGGTGATCAGACCGAGCGGACCCAGGCTGGCGTAATGATCGAGAGCCCAGGCGCCGTCCTCGAACAGCGTGAGCTCCGCGACCGCGCCACGGTAAGCGTCCCTCAGCGCGACGAGATGCTCCGGCGTGTGGTCGGGAATGTGCGTCTGCAGCACCGTCGTGAACAGTTTACCGAGCATCCCCGCATCGAGGAGCCGCGTCATCTCCTCGCCGACACCGTCGACGCCGAACTGGGTCTTTGCCCACGCGCCGCACGCACGGAAGCCGCACAGCGCAAACTGGCGCTCGGGATAGAGCGTGTCGTCGAGGTCGAACACGACGCGCAGGCGGCTCACGCGGGGAACTCCGTTCGGATTGCGGGATCGATCGCCTGTATCATACGGGCACGCGCATGGCTACGACACCCTCGGAGCGCGCCCGCACCGCTGGCGGGGCCAGGCAGGTCGCGACGGCCTCGTAGCCGGCGGCACCTGGGATCGGCACGACGAAGCTCGGCGGCGCATGGTTCGCAGGGCAGAATAGGATCGTCTCGTTCGGCCCCACTTCCGCGAGATCGAGAATGGCATTGGAGCGCGTCAGCAGGAAAAGCGGCGGCGCATCCGAAGGCCGGCAGCGGAGATAGGTGATCAGCGCTTCCTGCGTTGGCTCGTCGAGACCCTGCTCGATCATATCGACGACGCAGGCTTGCGGACCGTCGACTTCGAGTGCCGCCACCAGGGCAACCAGGGCCGGGCTCGCGGTTGCCCCCTCCTCGACAAGCCACGCCAAGGCGCGATCGACCCGCACCTTGAGCGCGGGATCAGCCGCTATGCGCGCCTGCGCGGCAGCGCCATCATCGGCCAACCGCTCGGGTCCGAGGAAGAGACCACCGGGCAGAGCGTCCGCGATCGCGCGCGCCAGCCGCGTCTTGCCGCTGAAGAGCGGTCCGACGATGAAATTGAGCGGGCGGATGTCGGTCAGCTCGAAGCGTTCGCCACCCCACGGCCAGGGCAGATCGAAAGCAATGACTGGAGGCGCTGACGGCACGAGCGGCGCCAGATCGCCCGCATCGAGCCCCTGGCCGCTATCGAGCTCGGCACGCAGGTCGCGTACCTTGGCAATCTGCTCCGCCAAACGGCGCGCTTGGGCTTCCAGGTTCGACTGATGGGTCGCCAGCGCCGGCCGCACCGCAGCGGCATCGCCTTTGAGAACGACTCGTCCGACCTCAGCAAGACTGAGGCCGAGCGCGCGCAGTGCAACGATCTCACGTGCGCGCGCCATGTCCGCAGAATTATAGGCCCGCCAACCAGCGACAGTGCGTGACGGAATCAGCAGGCCGCGTTGCTCATAGAGGCGGAGCGCCTTGGCGGATACGCCGAGCTGGCGCGCGGCTTCTGAAGGACTGAGGGACGGGCCGGGCATGAATCACCTCGCTGCAGGTTGAGGCTGCCCTTATCCATGCGGCCCCAAGGGCCGGGTCAAGAAGTATCTGCGCCGGCGGAAGGGGACTATGGCAGCGGCAAGGTCTCGTGCTCGCGGAGCTTGGCGCCGGTCATGTTGTCGACCTCGACGAGGCGCACGCGGAAGCCCCAGAGACGCGCAACGTGCATGAGCGTGCGGTCGCACTCATCCTTGTCGAGCAGAATGCCGTCGCGCACGAAGTGTGTGAGCACCAGTCGGCGGCTCCCCGAGAGATCGGCGTCCGTCACCTGGATGTCCGGATCCTGCTGCGAGACGTCGTACTGGCGCGCGAGCAGGCGGCGGACATCGCGATAACCCGTCTCGTCGTGGATGGCCTCGACGCGCACCGCATGATCCTCCGACTTGTTGCGGATGTGGAAAATGCGGAAATCGCGAATGACCTTCGGGCTCAGGAACTGATGGATGAAGCTTTCGTCGCGGAAGTTTGCCCAGGCATCCTTCAGCGTCTCCATGGGCTGACCGTTGCCCGCGAAGTCGGGGAACCAGCGGCGATCCTCGTCCGTCGGCTCGATGCAGACGCGCTTGATGTCACGCATCATCGCGAAGCCGAGCGCATAGGGATTGAAGCCGGAGAAGCCGCGATCGGAGAAGCCAGGCTGATAGACGACGGCCGAATGCATGTGCATGAACTCGAGCATGGAGCCGTCCGTGACGAGGCCCTTCTCGTAAAGGCGGTTCATGATCTCGTAGTGCACGAACGTCGCGCAGCCCTCGTTCATCACCTTGGTCTGGCGCTGCGGATAGAAATACGTCGAGAGCACGCGCACGATGCGCAGGATTTCGCGCTTCCAGCCCGACAGCTTGGGCGAATGCTTTTCGAGGAAGTAGAGCAGGTTTTCCTCGGGCACGATCGGCGGCGAAGAATCGACGACGACTTCCTCGGCCTTGGCCTCGGGCTTGGACTGCGGCAGCGTGCGCCAGAGCTCGTTGTAGATCTCGATCTCGTACTCGCGACGCTTGATCTCGCGCTCGCGCGCCTTCGCAGGATCAAAGCGGCGGCGCGGCGCGGCATTGCGGCTCACACCCTGGTTCATCAGGGCATGCGCGGCATCGATCACGGCCTCTACGGTCGACACCCCGAAGCGCTCCTCGCAGTCGGCGACGAATTTCTTCGCGAAGGCGAGGTACTCGAGAATGGCATCGGCTTGCGTCCACTGCTTGAAGAGGTAGTTGTTCTTGAAGAAGTGGTTGTGCCCCATGGCGGCGTGCGCGAGCACGAGGCACTGCATGGTCATGGAGTTTTCCTCCATGATGTAGTTGATGCAGGGATCCGAATTGATGACGATCTCGAAGGCAAGCGAGCGCGCGCCCTTGCGGTAGAACATCTCGTCGTGGGCGAAGCGCTTGCCGAACGACCAGTGACGGTACATGACCGGCATGCCGATCGAGGAGTAGGCATCGAGCATCTGCTCTGCCGTGATGACCTCGATCTGGTTGCGGTAGATGTCGAGACCCATCTCGCCGAGACCGATCTCGGCAATGGCGTCGTAGGCCTCGTTGATGAGGTCGAAGTTCCACTCCGGGCCATCGAAGAGCGGCTTCGAGGCTTTGAGCGCAGGCTTCGGCTGGGGGATGTCCGTCATGGTCATGGGCGGGCTACCTCAAGCGCCGGCAGAAGCGGAGAACAGCTCGTGGAAGACCGGGAAGATCTCGGACGGGCTCGTCACGCGGCGCATGGCGAAATGCTTGTTGCGCTCCGCGATCTCCTTGTAGCCGTCCCACACGATCGTATCACCGAAGCCGATCTGCTCGCTCACTTCGATATAGGCGAAATACTGGCACGCAGGCAGTAAACTGTTCTCGACGAGATCGAGGCAGCGCCCCATGTCGTCGGGGATGTTGTCGCCGTCCGACGCTTGCGCGGCGTAGATGTTCCAATCCTCGGGCGAATAGCGATCGCGCACGATGCGGTCCATTTCCTCGAGTGCCGTCGAGATGACCGTGCCGCCGGTCTCGACACCACGGAAGAACGTCTCCTCATCGACCTCACTCGCCGTGCTCGTGTGGCGCACGAAGACGACATCGACCTCGCGATAGTGCCGCGACAGGAATAGGTGAAGGAGCATGAAGAAGCGCTTGGCGAGATCCTTCAGCGGCTCGGTCATGGAGGCGGAGGCGTCCATGAGGCAGAACATGACAGCCTGCGTCGCGGGCTTCGGCACGCGCTCGGTCCGGTTGTACTGGAGATCGATCGGATCGACGTAGGCGATGGTACGCCTCAGGCGCAGCATCTTGTCGAGCCGTGCGCGCAGTTCCGCGATGCGCGTCTCATCACGCGGCACATCCGTCTCGGCTTCGGCGAGCAGGCGCTCAAGCTGGAGCACATCGGTATCCTTGGGCCGGCGCAATGCAATGCGCCGCGCGAGCGAACGGCGCATCGTACGCACGCGATTGAGCTTCGCAGGCGGGCCGTCGGACGTGTAGCCGGCGCGCTGCGGCACCGGCGACTTGAGATCCTTGAGCTGCGTCTTGATGAGATTGGGCAGTTTCAGGTCCTCGAAGAACAAGTCGAGGAATTCTTCCTTGGAGAGCGTGAAGACGAAATCGTCCTGACCTTCGCCGTCGGCACTCGCCTGCCCGCCACCACCGCCGCCGCCACCGCCCTGCGGCTTCGGGATGAGGTCACCGACCTTGTATTCCTTGTTGCCCGGCAGGATCATGTCGCGCGTACCGGCGTCGCGGCTATGCGAGAAGGAGGGCTCGCGCACGCTCTTAGAGCGAATCGAGATCTTCTCCGAGCCCTCGACCTCGGTGATCTTGCGCTTCTTGAGCGCGTCCCTGACCGCTTCGCGAATATCCGCCTTGGCACGGCGAACAAAGCGCTGCCGATTACCAAGGCTTTTGGATTTCGGGGGGCGCCGACGATCGATAATGTTCATACACGGCCCCCAGCCCAACCTTCGCGGATGAGTGAGCGTCAGCTCGACTTCTTCACGCGCATGTACCATTCGACGAGCCTGCGGACCTGACGCGGAGTGTAACCGCGCGCGACCATGCGATCGACGAACTCGTGGTGCTTCTTCTCGGCGTCGCTGTCCTTCTTGGCGCCGAAGCTGATGACCGGCAGCAGATCCTCGACCTGGCTGAACATGCGCCGCTCGATGACGTCGCGGATCTTCTCGTAGCTCGTCCAATCCGGATTCCGGCCGCCATTGCGGGCACGCGCACGGAGCGAGAACTTGACGACCTCGTAGCGGAAGTCCTTCGGATTGGCGATGCCGGCCGGCTTCTCGATCTTCGACAGTTCCTGATCGAGCAGCTCGCGGCTCATGAGCTGGCCGGTGTCGGGATCCTTGAAGTCATGATCCTCGATCCAGGCGTCGGCATAAGCGACGTAGCGGTCGAATAGGTTCTGGCCGTAATCGTTGTAGGACTCGAGATATGCCTTCTGGATCTCGTTGCCGATGAACTCCGCATAGCGGGGCGAGAGATCTTCCTTGATGAACTCGAGATAGCGCGACTCCGTCTCCTCGGGCATCTGCTCGCGCTTGATGGCCTGCTCGAGCACGTACATGAGATGCACGGGATCGGCACTGATCTCGTGGCTGTCGAAGTTGAACGTCTCAGAGAGAATCTTGTAGGCGAACCGCGTCGAGGCACCATCCATGCCTTCCGTGACGCCGGCGGCATCGCGGTATTCCTGCATGGTGCGCGCGTGCGGATCGGTATCCTTGAGATTCTCGCCGTCATAGACGCGCATCTTCGAGAAGAGCTGCGAATTCTCGTGCTCCTTGAGGCGGCTCAGCACCGAGAACTGCGAGAGCATCTCGAGCGTGCCCGGCGCGCATGAAGCGTCGGACAGCTCGCTCGCCTGAAGCAGCTTGTCGTAGATCTTCTTCTCTTCCGTCACGCGCAGGCAGTACGGCACCTTGATCACGCAGATACGATCCAGGAAGGCCTCGTTCGTGCGGTTGGCGCGGAAGCTCTGCCATTCGCTTTCGTTCGAGTGCGCGATTATGATGCCCTGATAAGGCAACGCGCCGACGTTCTCGGTGCCGACGTACGTGCGATCCTGCGTCGCCGTCAGCAGCGGATGCAGCATCTTAAGCGGCGCCTTGAACATCTCGACGAATTCGAGAAGACCCTGCGTCGTGCGGTTAAGGCCGCCCGAGTAGGAGTAGGCGTCGGCGTCGTTCTGGCCGAAGTGCTCGAGCTTGCGGATGTCGACCTTTCCGACCAGCGCCGAGATATCCTGGTTGTTCTCGTCACCCGGCTCGGTCTTGGCAATGCAGATCTGGCGCAGCTTCGAGGGGTAGAGCTTGACGACCGTGAACTTCGAGATGTCGCCGCCGAACTCGTCCAGGCGCTTCACTGCCCACGGCGAGATGAAGCCGCCGAGCACGCGCACCGGAATGCCGTACTTCTCCTCGAGGTGCGGGCCCATGGTCTCGGGATTGAACAGACCGAGCGGGCTCTCGAAGATCGGGCTGATTTCATTGCCCGCCTTGAGCACGTAAATCGGGCAGGCTTCCATGAGATCCTTGAGGCGTTCGGCAAGCGAGGATTTGCCACCGCCGACGGGACCGAGCAGGTAGAGGATCTGCTTCCTCTCTTCGAGCCCCTGAGCGGCGTGGCGGAAGTAGCCGACAATCCGCTCGATCGTATCCTCGAGACCATAGAAGTCTTTGAAGGCCGGATAGACCTTGATCGTCCGGTTCATGAAGATGCGGCCGAGGCGTGCGTCATCGGCCGTGTTGACCATGGTCGGCTCGCCGATCGCCTTGAGCATCCGCTCGGCCGCCGTCGCGTACATCGACGGGTCCTTGCGGCACCCCTCGAGATAGTCCTTGAGCGGCATTACGACCTGCTTCTGGCGGTCGTAGCTCTGAGCATAGAGGTCGAAGATCTCGCTGCGCGTCGCCATTGTTCTGCCCTACGGTGTTTAGAGCCCAACGGGGGCCCGATCTCTGATCCGTCGTTTCCGCACGCGTCACTCAGATCGGGCAATTCGCCAAAGCCAAGTATGAGCCATTTTGCCGTCCCGTGGGCGACTGCTCGTCTTTGTCTTTGTATTTCGTCGGCCTGTGCGGCGTTTCAACCGCACCAAACGCTACATTCTCTTGTCGCGTCGCAACATAACGATACCGCATCGCAGCAACGATACAAGCGCCGTCT
>JAEYPL010000018.1 GCA_023410905.1 Pseudomonadota bacterium | reverse complement strand
ACTTTGTCGACGCCATCCGGGCGGATCGGACGGGTGCCAACAACATCGAACTGGGGCTTCTTGACACGCTCTTGCATGATCAGGCTCCTCTCATCTCGGCGGCGGCGTCCATGACGGCGCGTACGATTTTGTCATAACCCGTGCACCGGCAGAGATTGCCGGCAAGCCAGTAGCGGACCTGGGTTTCGGTGGGGTCGGGGTTCTTGGCGAGGAGCGCCTTGGCGGCAACGAGCACGCCGGGCGTACAGATCCCGCATTGCAAGGCCGCGTGCTCCAGGAACTTCCGCTGCAGCGGATGCAGCTCTTCGCCCTGGGCCATGCCCTCGATGGTCTCGACCTTCTTGCCTTCGGCTTCGACGCCGAGCACGAGGCACGAGCAGACGAGGCGCCCATCAAGGAGCACGCTGCAGGCGCCGCAGTCACCAGAAGAACAGCCTTCCTTCGCGCCGATGAGATCGAGCTCGTCGCGCAGGCAGTCGAGCAAGGACTGCTCGCTCTCGCAGAGATACTCGACCGGGTCACCGTTGACGGTGGTCGTTACGTGATGCTTGGCCATCTCAAACCTTTCTTGCACGCTCGAGCGCGATCTTCGCGGTCCTCACGGCGAGGGTGCCGGCGACATCGATGCGGAACTCAACAGTGCCACGCTTGTCGTCGATCGGCTTGCACGCCGCGCGTGCCGCCGCTTCCAACTTGGCGAGCGCGGCATCATCGACCTTCGTGCCGATGAGCGCCTTGCCGGCGTCCTCGACCAGCAGTGGGCGCGCCGCCACGGCACCGAGCGAAACGCGCGCTGCCGTGCAGGTTCCGCTATCGTCGAGTGCCAGAGCAACACCACAGCCGACGACCGCGATGTCCATCTCCGTGCGCGGGATGAAGCGCAGGTAGGCATCGCCACCATGCTTCGGCCGGCTCGGAATCTTGAACGAGACGATGAACTCGCCCGCTGTCAGCGCCAGCTTGCGCGGGGCGAGCATGATGTCCTCGACCGGCAGCGTGCGCGTCCCCTTGGGGCCGGCGATGGTGGCGACGGCACCCGCCGCGATCATGCCCGGCACGCTGTCGGCGGCCGGCGAGCCGTTGCACAGGTTTCCGCCCAGCGAGGCGCGTCCCTGAACTTGCGTCGAGCCGATCAGATTGGCGGCCTCGACGAGTCCCGGCCAATCCTTGGAGAGCGTCGGATGCTCCTTGAGTTCGGCGCCGGTGACGGCTGAGCCGATCGTGTAGCCGCTGGCATCCTTTGCGATTTTGCGGGTCGCATCGATGCCCTTGATGTCCACGACTATGTCAGGGCTCAGGACGCGAGCCTTCATTTGCACCAGCAGATCGGTGCCCCCGGCGAGGACCCGTGCCCCCTGGCCGGCAAGGAGGGCTGTCGCCGCCTCGACCGTCGTCGGTTTCTCATATCTCATGCCGTATTTGCCTCGTGCGTTCGCTCGCCTGAAACTGATCCTGAGTTGAATTTTGCCGCCGCGCGAATTCGTGCCGGCCGCAAAGAACTCTTTGCCCGGCAGTCGACGCAGCGTGTGCGCAGGTACCCCACCATTCCAACCCAGCGGGCCCCAGCTTGGCAAGGGCCGATGTCACAACGGAGGCATGCCCGCCGCTCACTTCGGCGGGAGGCAGGGCCCTAAAGAGCGGGGCTTACCCCGATAAATACGGCGCTCCGGCCGTATCGACGAGATTGCGCAGCCGTGGCGTGCCGGGAATGGGGTAGGCACCGGCCTCTCGATCCGCGAGGAGCCGGCGGGCGCGGTCCAGCCATTCGGCGGAAGTCTTGCCGAGATCCGGCGTCCGCCAGACGCACGCCTCGACAAAAGCGCGGGCCAGATCGGGGTCTTCCTGGGCGAGCCTCGCGGCGCGCTCCCTCAGCCCAAGGCTTTCGGCGATCAGGGCGCGCTTGGCCTCGCGGTCCGGAACATCCTTGGCGATGCGGCCCGCATCCTCGAGATGGGCGGCCAGCGTATCCAGCGCATAGGGGTCGTCGCCGCTCTCGGCCTCGGCCCGGTAGGCGGCGATGCCGGCCTGCATCTCGGCCAGCGCCTCTTTCGGATACCCGCCGCGCTGATAGGCGTGCGCGATGGCGAAGTGGCTGGCGGCAAGCTCGATCGGAATCTCGACCGTCGCGGTGAAAAGCGTGTCGGTCGCGGCCAAGCGCCCGAGCTGATTGCGAATCCTGAGCCCGAGGCGGAGCACATCGACACCCGGCTCCAATCGGCCGTGCGCGAGAAGGGCCTCTCCCGCGCGATCGCAGGTGAGCGCAAGGTCATGAAGGTGCCAGTGGGCATCCTGGGGCGCGGCTACGGCGTCGAGCAAGGCTCGCTCGATCGCTGTGATGAACCTCGCCTGTGCCGACGCAATGCTGCCCATGCCCACGGCAAGCAGCAGCCCATCCAACGATGCTTCGACCGACCCGAGCCTCGAGCCGACAGCACCTGTCGTCGGCCCGAACTGTTCGATTTCGGAGATCATGAGCGGCTCACGTCCCTGCCTCGTGCGACTCCGTGACGATTGCCCATGTGCCGCAACCTTCGCAAAGTCGGAAAAAGGGTACCGATAATCCCAAGACAGCATCATGATCGCGCCGGCGCCTTTTTCGGAGCCGTGCCAGTTTGGCCTCATGCTATCGGCAGACGAGCGATGACATCAACCACTACGAAGACAGGCGCCGGCAATTTCTTCGAGACGTTTCGTGTCGGCCAGGTGATCGCGCACGCGACGCCGCGCACGATCACCGAAGGCGATGTGGCGGTTTATCAGGGACTTTATGGCAGCCGCTTTGCGGTCCAGTCCTCCGCGCCATTCGCACGTGCGATAGGATACCCGACTGCGCCGGTCGACGATTTGATCGTCTTTCACGTCATCCTCGGCAAGACCGTGCCGGATATCTCGCTCAACGCGATCGCGAATCTGGGATATGCCGACTGCCGTTTTCTGGCGCCGGTCTATCCGGGCGATACGCTGAGCGCGTCGTCGGAAGTTCTCGGCCTGCGCGAGAATTCGAGTGGCGATTCCGGCATCGTCTACGTCCGCACGAACGGCATGAACCAGGACGGCGTGACCGTGCTGACCTATGCCCGCTGGGTCATGGTGAGGAAGCGTGACAAGGCCGCGCCCGCACCGACGCCGAGCGTGCCGAAACTTCCCGAGGCCGTCACGGCGGATCAGCTCGGTGCGGCCGTACCGTCGCTGCACATTCCTTCGTGGGACAAGACGCTCGCAGGCTCCGAACACTTCTGGGACGACTATTCCGTCGGCGAGAAGATCGACCACGTCGATGGCATGACCATCGAGGAAGCCGAGCATCAGATCGCGACGCGGCTCTACCAGAACACCGCGCGCGTGCATTTCAATCAGCACGTGGAAGGCCAGGGACGTTTCGGCCGGCGGCTCGTCTATGGCGGCGTCGTCATTTCGCTGGCGCGCGCGTTGTCGTTCAACGGTCTGGCCAATGCCTTCCACATCGCCGCGATCAATGGCGGTCGCCACGTCGCGCCGGCGTTCGCGGGCGATACGGTCTATGCGTGGTCGGAAGTGCTCGACAAAGCGGAAGTGCCGGGCCGCACAGATGTCGGTGCACTGCGGTTGCGGCTCGTCGGCGTGAAGGATCTCGCGCCGGGTTCGTTCCCGCTGGAGACTGCGCCCGGCAAGTATGCGCCGGGCGTCATTCTCGATCTCGACTACTGGGCACTGCTGCCGCGGGCGTAAGGCGCAAGCCTTATGCCCACCAGCGCTTGGGAATGGTGAAGCGGCCTGCCGCGCTCTCGATGACCTGGGCGGAGCGGAAGAGCGTGCCCTCGTCGAACGGCTTGCCGATGAGCTGCAGGCCCATGGGTGTGCCTTCGTTCGAAAGGCCCGCGGGCACCGAAATGCCCGGCAGCCCGGCCATGTTCACCGTCACGGTGAAGATGTCCTCGAGGTACATCGCGATCGGATCGCCCGCTTTCTCGCCGAAGCCGAAAGCAGGCGACGGCGTCGTGGGTGTCAGCACAACATCGACATCGCTCCAAGCCTTGTCGAAGTCCTGCTTGATCAACGTGCGCACCTTCTGCGCCTTGAGGTAATAGGCGTCGTAGTATCCGGCCGAGAGCACGTACGTGCCGATCAGCACGCGCCGCTTGACCTCCTTGCCGAAGCCCGCCGCGCGCGTCGCCTCGTACGTGTCGATGAGGTCCTTGCCCGGCACTCGGAGGCCGTAACGTACGCCGTCATAGCGCGCGAGATTCGACGAGCACTCGGCCGGCGCTACGATGTAATAGGCCGGCAGCGCGTACTTCGTGTGCGGGAGTGAGATGTCGTGAATGGTCGCGCCGGCATCCTTCAGCCAGGCAATGCCCTTCTGCCAGAGCGCATCGACTTCCGCGGACATGCCGTCGACGCGATATTCCTTCGGCACGCCGACGCGAAGGCCCTTCACGCTGCGGCCGATCTCCGCCTCGTAATCGGGCACGGGAAGATCGACGCAGGTCGAATCCTTCTTGTCGGGGCTCGCCATGTGCCGGAGAAGAATAGCGCTGTCCCGCACTGTCTTGGCGATCGGCCCGGCCTGATCGAGCGACGATGCAAAGGCGACAATGCCCCAGCGCGAGCAGCGGCCGTACGTCGGCTTGATGCCGACCGTGCCGGTCAATGCTGCAGGCTGGCGAATGGAGCCACCCGTGTCGGTCGCGGTCGCGCCGAGGCAGAGGTTCGCGGATACGGCGGCCGATGATCCGCCGGACGAGCCACCGGGCACGAGCTTCGTATTGTCGACCTTGCCATCGCGCGTGCGTCGCCACGGGTTGACCACGGGGCCGAAAGCGCTCGTCTCGTTCGACGAGCCCATGGCGAACTCGTCGTTGTTGAGCTTGCCGAGCATGACCGCGCCGGCATCCCAGAGGTTCTGGCCGACGGTCGATTCATATGTCGGCTTGAAATCGTCGAGAATGCGCGAGCACGCCGTGGTGCGGATACCTTTCGTGCAGAAGAGATCCTTGTTGCCGAGCGGGAGGCCTTCGAGCGGGCGCGCGTCGCCCTTCGCCAGCCGCGCGTCGCTCTCCTTGGCCTGGGCGAGCGCGTGCTCAGGCGTCTCCAGCACATAGGCATTGAGATGGGGGTTCGCGACTTCGATCGCGTCGATGAAAGCCTGCGTCAGCTCGGTGGACGTGAACTTCTTGGCGGCAAGCGCGTCACGCGCTTCCGCGAGCGTCAGTTTTGTCAGGTCGGTCATGGGCTCACTCCACGACCTTGGGCACGACGAAAAAGTGGTCTTCGGTCATGGGCGCATTAGCGACGATGTCGTCGGCCTTTTCGCCATCCGTGACCACGTCCTCGCGCTTCTTGAGCTTCATGTCGGCGACGCGGGTCATGGGCGGCACATTGTCCGTGTTGACCTCGTCGAGCTGCTCGACCCACGCCAGAATGCCCGACAGCTCGCCCTCGAGTGCCTTGGCTTCCTCGTCCGTAATTCTGATCCGCGCCAGCCGCGCGATTCGGCGGACGGTCGCCTCGTCGACCTGCATGATCTATCCTGCTCAATTGGGGACGTTTCGTTGCCGCACTGATAGCGGCCGGCCTCCCGCTGCGCAACAATGGCGTTAAGCCACGGGATCATGAGGGAATTCGGGAATGAGCGAGCTGAAGCCGGCGCCGCGGCGCGTGCAGCAGGCTGCGGAGGGGCTCGGCCTTGCCGTACGTGTGGTCGAGATGGGGCAGTCGACCCGGACGGCAGAGGATGCCGCGGCGGCCTGCGGCTGTGCCGTCGGCCAGATCATCAAGTCGCTGGTCTTTCGTGGCAAGCAGAGCGGCAAGCCCGTGCTGCTCCTCGTCTCGGGCGCCAACCGGGTCGATCAAAAGGGTGTCGCGGCCTCTATCGGCGAGGCGCTCGATCGGCCGGATGCCAACTTCGTGCGGGAGGTCACCGGCTTCGCCATCGGCGGCATTCCGCCTTTTGGCCATGCCCAGCGCCTGCCGACGTGGGTCGATAAGGATCTCCTTCAGTACGAGACTGTCTGGGCGGCGGCCGGTTCGCCTGAAGCGGTCTTCGAGGTCGATCCGCGGCAGCTGGCCGAGGCGATCGGGGCGACGGTGATTGGCGTTAAAGGCTGATCCGACCATGTGTCGGAAAGAGCCAGCGCCAAACGTCTTCTAGGCAGGAAGTGGGGCCGTGACGGTCTCGCCCGCCTGAAAGCAAAAAGGAGAGCCCCCATGTCCGACAAGTTAGAGACTGGCACTGTCCGCCTGCACCGCGTATTTTCCGCCAAGCCCGAGAAAGTCTACCGCGCCTTCCTCAATGCCGATGCCTTGGCCAAGTGGCTGCCGCCGTACGGCTTCACTTGCCGGGTCCATCACCTCGAGCCGAAGGTCGGCGGCACGTTCAGGATGTCGTTCGAGAACTTCACGACCGGTAAGAGCCATGCGTTCGGCGGCGAGTATCTCGAACTCGTGCCCAACGAGCGTATCCGCTACACGGACGTGTTCGACGATCCCAACCTCCCCGGCACCATGCACGTGACGGTGAAGCTGAAGGCTGTTTCGGTCGGAACCGAGATCAACATCGAGCAGGCCGGCATCCCCTCATTGATCCCGACGGAGGCCTGCTATCTCGGCTGGCAGCAGTCGCTCGTGCAGCTCGCCCAGATCGTTGAGCCGGATATTCCGGAGTAGTTGGCGGAGGGCGCAACGCGCGCCCTGCCGCTCACTGCAGCGCACGTCCGATCGAGGTCGAGCGCTTGATTGCTGGCGGGTTCCAGCGTCCGTCCAGCGCTTCCGCCCTGGGTGCGTAGAGCCGCAAGGTCAAGCCGAGTTTGCCGCTCTTGGGTGATGGCAACCAGTTCGCCTCGCCGTCCGGGCCAGGGTTCTCGTTTTGGATGAACAGATCGAGTGAGCCGTCCGCATTGTACTTGAGGGCGTCGCGGTCACCGATGGCAAAACGATTGATCGGATTGGCAACCTGGAAACCTTCCTCGTCGTACATGGTCAGCGACCAGAAGGCACTGGCCGGCGGGAGATCACTTTTGGCGAAATGCAGCACATACCTGTTTTCGCCCGACACCGGGTTGCCGTCAGCATCGGCGACGTTGAGCGGATAGATCGCGTCCTCCGGCTGATTTGCACCGAGCCCGACCATGGCGACAATGGCTCGCTTGAGATAGTAGTCGCCGTAGACGCCCATCGTGTCGGTGTTCATCTGCCAGCCGTTGTTCACCCGCGCGAGCGTCGGCACTTTTTCTGTCATCGATCTCAGTCCGGCGGCAGCGCCGCTGGTGAGCGCGTCGGGACCAATCTTCGCGCTATCGAATTTTCCGGGCTCGATCCCGATGCGCTTCATGCGCGCGAGCGTCGACCAATCTGTTACATGAGGCGGATGCTGCCTCATCAAGTCGGCGCCATACCTGAAATAGTCGAGCGCCGGCATCGAATTGACCTGCTTGAGCGGCGCGGTCTTGGTGTCGACCGAGGGATCGATCTTCTGTGTGATTGTGCGAGGCGTTTTTCCCCAATCGGCAAGCAGCGTGATCTTGTAGCCTTCCTGCACCTTGTGAACGGCATCGTAGTCCTTCACGCCGTTGGTCTGGGTGCGCCCGACGAGCCAGACATATGGGGTCGGGGCTTGAATGCGCTCGACGTCCGACGGAAGGGTTCCAGTCCATCCGGGCGGGACGACCGCGAAATTGGCGGCACCGGTCCCCTGAGTGCGTTTGCCGGGCACAGCGAAAACATCGGTCCACATGTCGATCATGGGCAGCAGGAAGTAGCGGCCGCCGGTATCCGCAGTCGACACGACGACAGGGCCATCGGTCAGGTCGAGCCAGGCGGATGAATAGAGCGTATCGAAGTTAGGACGGACCACGGCCCTCATAGTGGCATCGGGAAACGCGCGGACATGATTAAAGGTGTTCGGCGCACCGCCGATGCCGTCCGTCTTGGGATCCTTGTTGGTCAACTGCTTGCGTGTGACATCCATCGTAATCAGCGGATAGAGGTAGATGTAGGCCTCCTGCGCGATGTCGCGCGCTTCGGCCGGAGAGATGGATTGGGCGGTCGAGCTCGACGGCTGTTGCGCGTGCGGAGATCCGATCACGCTGACTGAGGCTAAGGCCAGAGCCGACATCGTGGATGCAACCGTACGTGCAGTGGAACGCGCTTTGGTAACCATCCTAGCCTCCTGGAACAGCGTCGAACTGGCTCAACTGGCTTTCGCAATCGGCATTCGATGCGGGCTCTCGGCCTCGCGAGCGGCGCGATGATGGTCGGAAGCCCGATAGGCAGCTATCGGCAGAAACCCGGTAGCGGGAGGGCGAAACTACTGGGCGGGCGGTTCATGCGCGCGCGCCTGTTCCCTCCGGAAAATGAGCCTGAGAACGGCCCGCTGGCCTTTTTCCCGCATATGCCCTATCGACACGGGCGCCGGGATGACCCGGCGTGCTGAGCGCGCCATCTCGTTGCGCTTTATAAATCGGAGATACATCCCATGCTCGACCGTCGTCGCGCAGAAGGCCTGTTGTTCCTCGCTGCCTTCGCGCTTTGCATTCCCGCCGCAAACTGGCTCATCGGCAATGTCGGCACGAAGTGTGTGCCAAACGGGCCGTGCCTTATGCCAGTCGGTTTCGGTGTGATGGCGCCGACAGGCGTCGCGATGATCGGACTAGCGCTCGTCCTGCGTGATCTCGTGCAGCGGCGTCTCGGCGTGGGTTGGGCTGCAGGCGCGGTCGTTGCTGGCGCGGCGCTCTCATCGTTCCTGGCGCCGCCGTCGCTGGTGATCGCGTCGGGCGTGGCGTTCCTTTTGGCAGAGATGGCCGACCTCGCGGTCTACACGCCGCTGCAGCAGCGCCGTCTCGTGCTGGCTGTTGTCGCCAGCAGCTTCGTCGGCCTCGTGATCGACAGCATTGTCTTTCTCTACCTAGCTTTTGGCAGCCTCGACTATCTGCTCGGGCAGGTGATCGGAAAATCGTGGATGGTGCTGCTTTCCGTCCCCTTCATCGTCTGGCTGCGCCGTCGTGATGAGCGGCTCGGCCTCGCGCCGGCTTGAGGAGACGCATCATGTCGACGCCCGCGCTTGGCCATCAAACAGGACTTCCGGAGAGTCCCGAAGAAGCCGTGCTCGATCGCGTGCCGAACCCGCATCCAGATACGCTCTACGTTGCGCGCTTCACGGCGCCGGAGTTCACCTCGCTTTGTCCCGTCACCGGTCAGCCGGATTTTGCGCACCTCGTCATCGACTACGTGCCGGGTGACTGGCTCGTCGAGTCGAAGTCGCTGAAGCTCTATCTCGGTGCCTTCCGCAATCACGGCGCGTTTCATGAAGACTGCACCATTGCGATCGCCAAGCGGCTCGTCGATCTCCTCGCGCCCAAGTACCTCCGCATCGGGGGTTACTGGTATCCGCGCGGCGGCATACCGATCGACGTCTTCTGGCAGACTGGGTCATGTCCGACTGGCGTTTGGTTACCCGACCAGGGCGTCGCGCCCTATAGAGGACGCGGTTAGTCGTCGCCGATACATCTTCGAGGCGCGCGATCGCCTGGGACATGTGCTGATAACCACAGCTTGTTCACCATTTCTCAAGGTCGATCGCCCTGCCGCTCGCGCCGCAGCATTGATATGTCACGCCGCTAGCACTGTGCGTGATAAAAACGGGAACGCTTGAGCCTCCGGCCGGTTGGACAGCAATCGGAAAGGCGCGTGCGGGCGCGGCGTCGGCCGTGCGACCAAAGGTCGGGTTGTGAACAGCGAGGGGCTTGCTTAGAGGCGTGCCATCTGGAAAGCATGATGCTGTTGGGGTCGCACTGAGCCATTTCCCAGCGATTTCACCCGCCGCGCTTCGGCGGCCGTGACAGCATCCGGCGACACGGAATTCTCCGAGACGGCGATCCTCCCACGAGCAGCGATATCCGAATGAGCAACGAAACTTTTTCTTTGAGCGTTCCTTCAGCCGTCCGCCATAATCGGCCGCTCGTGGAGCTGATCGAGGAATCCATTCGCCGCGGCGAAGCGCATTTCGCATCGACAGGCGCACTCGTCGTCGAGACCGGCGCGCACACGGGGCGCTCGGCGCAGGACAAGTTCACGATCCGCGACGAGGCGACGGAAGGCACCGTCTGGTGGGACAACAATAAACCCATCACGCGCAAACAGTTCGATACCCTGCTGGAGGATTTCAAAGCTCATGCGTCGTCGCGTGAGCTTTTTGTTCAAGATCTATTTGCTGGCGCCGACCCGAAGCATCGCCTCAACACCCGCATCTTCACCGAGCTTGCGTGGCACGCGGCCTTCATCCGCCATCTGCTGCGGCGCCCGACTGCATCGGAACTCGCGGGCTTCAAGCCTGAGTTCACGGTCGTCAATCTGCCGAGCTTCCGTGCCGATCCGGCGCGCCACGGCTGCCGCACCGAGACTGTCATCGCTTGCGACTTCACGCGCCGGCTCGTCCTGATCGGTGGCACGTCCTACGCGGGCGAGACCAAGAAGGCGGTCTTCTCGTTCCTCAATTACCTGATGCCCGAGCGTGGCGTGATGCCGATGCATTGCTCCGCGAACGTCGGCAAGGGTGGGGACGCTGCGGTGTTCTTCGGCCTGTCGGGAACGGGCAAGACCACGCTCTCCGCCGAGCCGAGCCGCATCCTGCTGGGTGACGACGAGCATGGCTGGTCACCCGACGGTGTGTTCAACTTCGAAGGTGGCTGCTACGCCAAGACGATCCGTCTTTCGCAAGAAGCCGAGCCGCAGATCTGGGCCGCGTCGAATCAGTTCGGCACCGTGCTCGAGAACGTCATCCTGAACGAGAACGGTGAGCCCGATTTCGATGATGGGCGCCTGACCGAGAACACCCGGTCTGCCTATCCGCTCGAGTTCATCGCCAACGCAAGCCCGACCGGGACCGCAGGTTCTCCGCGCAACATCGTGATGCTTTGCGCTGATGCCTTCGGCGTCATGCCGCCGATCGCCAAGCTCACGCCGAGCCAGGCGATGTATCACTTCCTTTCCGGCTACACAGCGAAGGTCGCGGGGACGGAGAAGGGCATGGGCAACGAGCCCCAGGCGACTTTCTCGACCTGCTTCGGCGCGCCGTTCATGCCGCGTCATCCGAGCGTGTACGGCAACATGCTGCGCGAGCTGATCGGCAAGCACAATGTCGACTGCTGGCTGGTGAATACGGGCTGGACGGGCGGCAAGTTCGGCGTCGGCAAGCGGATGCCGATTAAGGCAACGCGGGCACTTCTGAACGCGGCCCTCTCGGGCGAGCTGAAGGGCCAGCCCATGCGCCTCGATCCGGCGTTCGGTTTCGAAGTGCCGACGGCGCTCGAAGGTGTTGATCCTAAAATTCTCGATCCGCGAGAGACCTGGGCGGACAAGGCCGCTTACGATGTCCAGGCACGCGCACTCGTGAAGATGTTCCGGGACAACTTCGCCAAGTTCGAGCAGCACGTGGATGCGGACGTGAAAGCAGCCGCCCCCGGATTGCAGGCTGCGGCCGAATAGTCTCCAGGACGACCGCGCCTCACTCCCCTGCGAGGCGCGGCGCGCGCACCTTGATCCCCTCGCGTTCGGCGCGCTGCAGCGCCGTCTCGTTTCCCACCATATAGTTTCGGGTGAGCGGCAGCGCGTCCACGCGGCGTACGGCCTGGATCTGGAATACGACGAGGTTCTGGTAGCGGAACGCCGTCTCCGAACCGGCCAGATAGAACTCCCACATGCGGCAGAAACGCTCGTCGCGGATGCGCGCGGCTTCATCCCAGTTCGCGATGAAGCGCTTGCGCCACGCGCGCAACGTGTCCGCGTAGTGGAGCCGAAGGATCTCGATGTCCGTGGTGATCAAACCCGAGCGTTCGATCGCCGTCATCACCTCCGAGAGCGCGGGAATGTAACCGCCGGGGAAGATGTACTTGGCGATGAACGGATTGGTGATCGCGGGTGGCTCGGAGCGGCCAATGAAGTGGATGACCGCGACGCCGTCGTCTTTCAGAAGCTCGCGCACCTTGCGGAAATATGTGCCGTAGTGATTGACGCCGACGTGCTCGAACATACCGACCGAGATGACCCGATCGTAGGGGCCGACGACCTCGCGATAGTCCTGCAGACGGAAGTGGACGGCGTTGGCGAGGCCGGCACGACGCGCGCGCGCCTCCGAGATCTTGAGTTGCTCGACGGACAGCGTCACGCCGTCGACAATGCAGCCGGCGGTCTCAGCCAGATAGATGCCGAGGCCGCCCCAGCCTGAGCCGATGTCCAGGACGTGCTGCCCTTCCGAGAGCGCGAGCTTTGCGGCGAGGTGGCGCTTCTTGGCTTTCTGGGCGGCTTCCAGAGGCGCGTCCGGATCGTCGAAGTATGCGCAGGAGTACTGGCGATCGGCATCGAGAAACAGATCGTATATCGAGCTGTCGATGTCGTAATGGTGCGCGACATTGCGCCGGGATCGGCCGGCCGGATTGAACTGCGCGAGCCGTCGGGTCAGGAAGCGGGCGACATCCAGGCTTTGTGCCCATCGCGGCGGCGGGTGCGCCATGGCATTCTCGAGCACCAGCGCCAGAAGGTCATAGATGCGGCCCTGCTCCATGATAAGCCGACCGTCCATGTAGGCCTCGCCGACGGCGAGATGGGGATCGAGCGCGAGTTGACGCTCGAGCTTGCGATCGGCGAGGCGGGCGACCACCGCAGGGCCTTCGCCATTGCCAAAGCGGAATGTGGTCCCGTTGTGGGTGATGAGGGAAAGATTGCCGTGCTCGACGATACGGCGGAGCAGGATTTCCAGCGGCTTGAACATGGCACGCCTCGACGCTGCGCGCCCGCACACGGGTCCCTCCCTGGTCCCGAGGCCACGGGGCGTTGGACTTTCGTAGCAGTCAGCCTAGCGCCTTCAGGACAATTTGTCACATATCTACGGCGCTATGGCGGCTCGTCCTTGGTCCGCCATTCCGCAAACGCTCCCAGCCTCGCCTCGTTCCCACTGTGACCCGATGACGCGAAGGGGCGCCCGACCTGCGGTCGGCCGCCCCAAGCAAAGCCAAGTTTGGGCAGTTTGTACCGTCAGACGTTCGGCTGGTCGCCCATGCCCGGAGGCACCTCGTCGCCTTCAGCGTCCTCGCTGTATGTCTCGATCTCGGGCAGCTCGTCGCGGATGACCGTGACGTCCTCGCCGCGCGCCTGACGCTCGGCCTCGTCCGCCGACCGAGCGACGTTGACGCTCACTTTGACGACCACCTCGGGATGCAGCGCGACGCGGATCTCATGAAGACCCAGCGCCTTGATCGGCTTGTCCAGAAGCACTTGGCGCCGCTCGACCGAGAAACCGCCCGCGCTGACCGCCTCGGCGATATCGCGGGTCGAAACCGAGCCATAGAGCTGGCCGGTGTCGCCTGCCTGACGGATCGACACGAAGGCCTGGCCCTCGAGGCGGCCGGCAATGCTCTCGGCCTCCGTCTTGAGCTCGAGGTTGCGCGCTTCGAGCTGCACGCGCTGGCCCTCGAAGGTCGCGCGGTTTGTCTCGGTGGCCCTCAGCGCCTTGCCCTGCGGCAGCAGGAAATTACGCGCGTAGCCGTCTTTGACTTTGACGACATCGCCCATTTGGCCGAGCCGTCCGACTCGCTCCAGCAGAATGACTTCCATGTTCAGCTCCTTGTTCGATTCTTTGATGCGGTTGGATCGGTGATCATCGGTGTCGTCAGTCAGGGCCCCGATTTGCTGGCGGTCCGGAGGATGCGGACGGCCAGCGCCTGAGGGGTGAGATCGGCTCGATGATTGCGAGAAGGGCGATGAGAATGGCCATCCAGCTGTTGAAGAGCAGGAGCAGGAAGTAAACGCCCCATAGCACCAACGGCCGGTGTGGTTTGCCTCTCGTCACGTAATGGATGATGGCGAGGCCCATCAGCATGTAGGCGAACAGCAGTGCGCCGGCGAACCCCGACGAGATGAGCTTAGGATAGCCCGGCAGCAGGAATGTGAAAGCCAGCGCAATCGCAAGACCAAGCGCCATACCCGGCGGGAACGTCATGGCGGCGAGATCCGGCCACGGCCGGACGAGACGGCCTGAGGCGTTGGTGATCCGACCGGCGAGCCACAAGTTGAGGCTGAAACCCGCGAGCCATGAGGTGGCCGAGGCCGCAGGCAGAAGGAACAGACCGAGCGATGCGAGCGAGTCGATTTCCTCACGCGTGAGGGGCTTCTCGCGCAATGCCGCGAGATCCTGAGCGAAGACCTTCTCGATCATCTCGCGCAACGCATTGCGGACCTGCTCCAGGTCGCCGCCGAGCAGGAAGAGGCTCATGACCGACAAGCTTCCGGCGATCAGGGCGGCCGCCGCTAGCAGGCGGCCTACGGGATACCATTCGACTGCCGGGACTGCGCCCTCGTCATCGTTGTCGACCGAACCTCCGCCGACTGGCCTGTTGAGCAGCGCCAAATGGCAGAGCATGACGATCGGCAAGCCCTGGCTGATCAGGAAGACGAATGCTGGCCAGATGCCGCCGAGTACGATGCCAATGCCGGTCGAGGCGGCAAGCGCGGCGACCATTGCCGCCGGCGCGCCCCATCCGAGGCCGGCAAGGAAGCTCGGCAAAGGTGCAAGGAAATAGAGGAACACACGCCCCATCGGTCCGCCAGCGGTGGCGGACATGAAAAGCACAGCGGACGCGAAGCCGCCGGCTAGGCCGATGAGCAAGAACTGGGGCATGGCCCGTAGCTGTCCCGCGCTGGTGGCGGTTAGGAGTGGCATCTAACGATGCGCACCCCAACCCGTGGTCGTCTTCAGCGGCGCCACTATCGTAGCGCCGCCGTCGGTGTCATCGTGTCTTACTTGATCACGTAAGGCAGCAGGCCGAGGAAGCGCGCGCGCTTGATCGCCTTGGCGAGTTCACGCTGCTTCTTCGCCGAAACGGCCGTGATACGGCTCGGCACGATCTTGCCGCGCTCGGAGATGTAACGGCCGAGCAGGCGCGCATCCTTGTAGTCGATCTTCGGCGCGCCCTCGCCCGAGAACGGGCACGTCTTGCGGCGACGATGGAAGGGACGGCGTGCGGCGCCGCCGCCGGAGCTGCTGGTATCGGACATGGATCAGCTCTCCTGATCAGGACGGGGGGGACGGGGGCCACGCGGAGCGTCGCCATCGGGGCGCGGGCCGCGGGGGCCACGGAAGCCATCGCCGTCGCGCGGGGGACGATCGCCACGATCGGCGCGGAAGCCGCCGCCTTCACGCGGGGGCCGGTCGCCGCGATCACCACCGCGGAAACCGCCACGATCACCGCCGCGGTCGCCGAAACGCCCACCACCGCCGCCACGCGGACCACGGTCGCCGCGATCACCGCGGTCGCCACGCTCGTCGCGGTCGCCCTTTCGCATGGGCGCGGACGGCTCAGTCTCGTGCGCCTCGACCTTGACGGTGAGGAAGCGGAGGATGTCCGTCGACAGGCTCATGCGCCGCTCCATCTCAGCGACCGCTGCGGGCGGCGCGTCGATGTTGAACAGGCTGTAGTGAGCCTTGCGGTTCTTCTTGATCTTGAAGTTCAGGGTCTTCAGACCCCAATACTCGGACTTGGCGATCTTGCCACCGCCGGCCTCGATGATGTCCGAGAATTCCTTGGTAAGTGTCTCGACCTGCTGGTTCGAAACGTCCTGGCGTGCCAGGAACACGTGCTCATATAGAGCCATGCTCTGCCTTTCTCTCGTTTCTGTCCCCTCCGGCGCAAAGCCTCTTATGGGCCTGGGAAAGGCCCACCAAGGCACCCAAAGAGCGTAGACCCGGAAAGCCGGACCAGTGGTCCTGCGGCAAGTGCCGCCTTTCCTCAAGCCTTCGACCGGAGCGGGTGATGGCGCGCTTTATACCTGGAAATGGGCCAGTGGCAAGGGTGGGGAGGGCCCGAGGCGTCAAAAAAGGCCGCCGCGCGGGTGCGCGACGGCCTTCTTGCAGTGCCCGAAAGGGATTGTGACGGGGCAGACCTTAGAAATCCATGCCGCCCATACCTCCCATGCCACCCATTCCGCCCATACCACCGCCGGGCATGGCCGGAGCCGCCTTCTGCGGCACGTCGGCGATCATGGCTTCGGTGGTGATTAGCAGGCCCGAGACCGAAGCTGCGTCCTGAAGGGCCGTGCGCACGACCTTCGCCGGATCGACGACGCCTTCGGCGACGAGGTCGCCGTACTCGCCCGTCTGGGCGTTGTAGCCATAAGTGTACTTGTTGTTCTCGAGCACCTTGCCGACGATGACCGAACCATCATCGCCCGCATTCTGCGCGATCTGGCGGGCCGGCCAGGACAGCGCCTTCTTGATGATGTTGATGCCGACCTTCTGGTCTTCGTTCTCGACCTTGATCTTGTCGAGGGCCGCGATGGCGCGCAGCAGGGCCACGCCGCCGCCCGGGACGATGCCTTCCTCGACCGCGGCGCGGGTCGCATGAAGCGCGTCGTCGACGCGATCCTTGCGCTCCTTCACCTCGACCTCGGAACCGCCGCCGACCTTGATCACGGCGACACCGCCGGCGAGCTTCGCCAGCCGCTCCTGCAGCTTCTCACGGTCGTAGTCCGAGGTGGTCTCCTCGATCTGCGCCTTGATCTGCTTCACGCGGGCTTCGAGGTCTGCCTTCTTGCCGGACCCGTCGACCACCGTTGTGTTCTCCTTGTCGATCGACACACGCTTGGCCTTGCCGAGCTGAGCGATCGTCACGGTCTCGAGCTTGATGCCGAGATCTTCGGAGATGACGGTGCCGCCCGTGAGGATCGCGATATCCTCGAGCATGGCCTTACGGCGATCACCGAAGCCTGGCGCCTTCACGGCCGCGACCTTGAGGCCGCCGCGCAGCTTGTTCACGACCAGCGTCGCGAGCGCCTCACCCTCGATATCTTCCGCGATGATCAGCAGCGGCTTGCCGGTCTGCACGACGGCTTCGAGCAGCGGCAGCATGGGCTGCAGGCCAGAGAGCTTCTTCTCGTGGATGAGAATGTAGGGGCTCTCGAGCTCCGTGGTCATCTTCTCGGCGTTGGTCACGAAGTACGGCGAGATGTAGCCGCGATCGAACTGCATGCCCTCGACGACATCGAGCTCGGTCTCGAGGCTCTTGGCCTCCTCGACCGTGATGACGCCCTCGTTGCCGACCTTCGCCATGGCCTTGGCGATGATCTCGCCGACTTCAGCGTCACCGTTGGCGGAGATGGTGCCGACCTGGGCGATCTCACTGTTCGACGTGACCTTTTTGGCCTTGGCCTTGAGCTCGGCGACGACCGCCGCTACGGCGAGATCGACACCGCGCTTGAGGTCCATCGGGTTGGCGCCGGCTGCGACCGACTTCGCGCCTTCCTTCACGATCGCCTGAGCGAGAACGGTGGCGGTCGTTGTGCCGTCGCCAGCGATGTCGTTGGTCTTGCTCGCGACCTCGCGCAGCATCTGCGCGCCCATGTTCTCGAACTTGTCGGCGAGCTCGATCTCCTTGGCGACGGTTACGCCGTCCTTGGTGATGCGGGGAGCGCCGAACGACTTCTCGAGCACGACGTTGCGGCCCTTGGGACCGAGCGTGACCTTCACGGTGTTTGCGAGGATGTCGACACCGCGCAGCATGCGCTCGCGGGCGTCCTGGGAGAACTTTACGTCTTTGGCTGCCATCTTGGCTCACTCACTATCGGCTGGGGGGATGAGCCCGGACCGAGCCAAGGTGCCTCTTGGCGACCTGGCGGGGTCCGGAGTTCTGGACCTGCTCAGGCGGCCGCTTTGGCCGAGGCCTTACCTTCGAGAACGCCGAGGATGTCGCTCTCCTTCATGATCAGGAGATCCTCGCCGTTGATCTTCACTTCCGTGCCGGACCACTTACCGAACAGCACCTTGTCGCCAGCTTTGACTTCGAGCGCGACGAGCTTGCCGGCCTCATCGCGGGCACCCGGGCCTGCGGAGACCACCACGCCCTGCATGGGCTTTTCCTTGGCGGTGTCGGGAATGATGATGCCACCAGCGGTCTTGGTGTCCTCCTCGACGCGGCGGACAACCACGCGGTCATGGAGAGGGCGGAACTTCATGGGTTCATCCTCTTCTATTTGCTGCAATTTGTCTGAAAGCCGGGCTCGGTGGTGTTCACTGGGCGCGGCCGCGGGAAACTGCCGGATGGCACGATACGGCGCCTTCGACGACCCCGCGCCGGGTATATGCGGCGGGGGTCTAGCACTGTCAAGGCGAGAGTGCCAAATTTGATTGCTGCCGGTTAGTGCTGCAACGCGTCCCAGTTCTGAAGGCGGCGCGCGGCTTCGGCCATATCCTCCGTGGATCCGGCGTAGGAAAAGCGGATGAAGCGGCTGCCTCGGCCGGCATCGAAATCGACGCCCGGCGTCGCGGCGACGCCCGTCTCGTCGAGCATTCTCTTGGCGAAAGCCAGGCTGTCGTTCGTGTAGGCGCCGACGTCCGCATAGAGATAGAAGGCGCCGTCAGCCGGGACGATTTCGGTCAGCCCAGCCTTCGGGAGCGCTGCGAGCAGCAAATTCCGATTGGCGGTGTAGACGCGCTTGTTGCCTTCGAGCTCGTCCATGCCGTCGAACGCGCCGAGAGCGGCCACCTGTGAGACGGCCGGCGGCGAGATGTAGAGGTTCTGCGCAAGCCGCTCGACCGGGCGGACAAGCTTGTCGGGCACGACCATCCAGCCGACGCGCCAGCCCGTCATCGAGAAGTATTTCGAGAAGCTGTTGATGATGATCGCATCATCCGAATACTGCAGCGCGGTGGCCTGCGGTACGCCGTACGTCAGGCCCTGGTAGATCTCGTCGGAAATGAACCACGTGCCGGTTTGCTTGCAGGCGGCGACGATCTCGGCAAGGCGCTGCGGCTCGAGCATGGTGCCTGTCGGATTCGAAGGGCTGGCAATGAGGAGGCCGGAGACGCGCTCGCTGGTTGCGGCTTCAATGACCTGCTGCGCTGTCGGCATCCAACGCGTTGCCGGACCGGTGTCGAGCATTACGGGACGCTGACCGAGGGCTGTCAGGATATGGCGGTAGCAGGGATAGCCAGGCGAAGGGAGCGCGACGGCATCACCGGCATCGAACACGGCCAGGAATGCGAGCACGAACGCTGCCGACGAGCCGTTCGTCACGACGATCCGCTCAGGCGCGACCTCGACGCCGTACCAGTCGCGATAGAGCCCCGCGATCCGTGCCCGGAGGGGCTCCATGCCGAGCGCCAGCGTATAGCCGAGCTTGTCGCTGTCGAGAGCGCGGCGAACGGCATCGCGTGCGGCCTTGGGAGCCGCGGTCGCGGGCTGGCCGACCTCCATGTGAATGACGTGGGCGCCGGTCGCCTCCTTGGCGGCGGCGGCGCTCATCACGTCCATGACGATGAACGGATCGATGCCGCTGCGCTCCGAGGCTGCCAGCGCTCGATGCGCTGCGGCCAGCTTGCTCGCGTCGCTCATCCCGGAAATCTCCTGGTGCTCCGATGGTTGCATGGTACGGGGCGTCCCGTGTCATAGTGCAGCCGCGTGGGGTTGGGAACATCCGGCGCTCCGTTTCAAATGGTCACGATGCCGCCCAGGGGCGTGGACCGACAAAAAATCAACCGAGGAGACGACCGTCCCCATGGCCGAGCCCATCAGCATCGAGTTCACGCGCTTCTCCGCCTTCTACAGCCCGCTGATTGCGACATTCGCGGGTGGCTTTCTCCAGGACGAAGGCTTCGATGTGAAGCACGCGATCTCGCAGCCGGGAAAGTCCGCGCTGACAGGTCTCGCGGATGGCAGCGTGCACGTCGCGCAGAATGCGGCGGGCTATGGGTTGATTGCGCTGGAGAAGGGCCAGAAGCCGAATATTCGTCATTTCGCGCAGATCAACGAGCGGGACGGCTTCTTCATTGCAGCCCGCAAGCCCGATCCGAATTTCACCTGGGACAAGCTGAAAAGCGGCGAGATCCTCGTCGATCACGGCGATCAGCCGCTCGCCATGTTCAAGTGGGCCTGCCATCGCATGGGGCTCGATTTCAAGAGCGCGAAAGTCGGCGATGCCGGCATGGGCAAGAACGATGCAGCCTTCCGCGCTGGCCGCGGTGACTACGTACATCTGCAGGGGCCGGGACCGCAACAGCTCGAACATGATGGCGTCGGCCACATCGTGGCATCGCTCGCCGATGCTGTAGGGCCGTGCGCATTTTCGAGCCTCGCCGCCACGCCGGAATGGCTGAAGACGGATGCGGCACACAAATTCACGCGGGCGTATCGGAAAGCTCGGGCCTGGCTCATTGCGACGCCCGCTGCAGACGTCGCCAAGGCGGAGCTGAAGTATTTCCCGGGCATCGACGAGGGTGTGCTGCGGGATACGATTGCCGTCTATCAGAAGCTCGGTAACTGGACGCCGCACGTGGAGATTGCGCGCCCGGCATTCGATGCCGTGCAGGACATTTTCATGCACGCGGGGCTGACGACGAAGAAATACAATTACGAGGACGTGATCGCGCAGCCGCCCGCCGGTTGAAATGCCTGAAGAATGAGCGCCGCGGACTTTGACATGGACGACGAATCCTTCGATCCCTCACCAGAGGGATCGGGGGACGATATGGCGCTCAAAGCCACATTCGAGCTTGAGCAGAGCGAGCTGCAACTCGGTTCTGGGCCGATTGCCGGCGTCGACGAGGCGGGGCGCGGGCCTTGGGCCGGGCCAGTCGTGGCCGCGGCCGTGGTTCTCGACCCCGAGAACATTCCTCCTGGTATTGCCGATTCCAAAGCGCTCGATGCTGATGCGCGTGAGGCGCTGTTCCCGCGCATCATGGAAAGTTCGCGCGTTGGTGTCGGCATCGCGGATGTTGGCCGCATCGATCAGGACAACATCCTCAACGCCACGATGTGGGCGATGACCGTCGCCGTGAAGGCCCTGCCCTGCAGTAGAGGACAGAAGCCGAAGCTCGTGCTGGTCGACGGCAATCGCGCGCCGCGCTTTGCTTGTCGGGCGCGAACGATCGTCAAAGGGGACGCGCGCTCGTTGTCCATTGCGGCGGCGTCGATCATCGCCAAGGTGACGCGCGACCGCCTGATGATTGCCTTGGGCCGCGAGTTTCCGGGCTATGGCTTCGAGCGCCACAAGGGTTATGGCACACCCGAGCACGCGCAGGCGCTTTCCCGTCTCGGGGTCACAGCGCACCACCGACGCTCGTTCCGACCGGTTCAATTGGCGCTGGGCCTCGTGACGGAAGTTCGCGTGAAGGAGTTCAGCCTTTCCGATGCTCCTCTAGACGCGGCATGATCTCGACGAAGTTGCAGGGCCGGTGACGGTTGTCGAGCTGCCACTTCAGGATCTCGTTCCAGCCATCCTTGCAGGCGCCCGGCGAACCCGGCAGGCAGAAGATGTACGTGCCGTGCGCGACACCACCGCAGGCGCGCGACTGAATCGTCGAGGTCTCGATCTTCTGAAACGAGATCATGTGAAAGACGACCGAGAAACCGTCGATCTCCTTTTCGAAGAGCGGTCTCACCGCCTCGGGCGTCACATCGCGGCCCGTGAAGCCCGTCCCGCCGGTGGTGATGACGACATCGATCGACTGATCGGATATCCACTTCTCGACGCGCGCGCGGATGGCGGGAATGCTGTCCTTCTCGATGGCGCGGTCAGCGAGTTCGTGCCCATCTCCCGCGATGAGACCAGCCAGGGTTTCGCCTGACTTGTCATCGGCCAGGGTGCGGGTGTCCGATACCGTCAGTATCGCGATGCGTACCGGTATGAACGGGCGTGTTTCGTCGAGCCTGGGCATCGGCCTGCGCTCCATGATCAGAATAGGGGCATTTTCTCAGTTTCGCCGTACAGCGTCATCTGTTGCTCTGGGGCGACGGGGAACCCGTTTCGCACAGGTTCGTTACTGCACTGCGGGATGCGCTTCACAACCTTGTCACGCCAGACTAGTATCCCCACGCCGTAAAACAAAATCCGAGTGCGATTCGGACAGGGAACTGTCAGGACTGCCTGCTCGTGAATCTATCGACAGCGCAACCGCATGCCTTTCCGGCTCTTGTCTTGAACGCCGATTTTCGGCCTTTGAGCTATTATCCGCTTTCCCTCTGGAGCTGGCAGGACACGATCAAGGCGGTGTTCCTTGACCGTGTGAACATCGTTTCCGAGTATGAGCGCGTCGTTCGCAGCCCCTCCTTCGAGGTGCGCCTGCCGAGCGTCGTGTCGCTCAAGGCCTACGTGAAGCCGGCGCTTTATCCCGCCTTCACCCGGTTCAATGTCTTCCTGCGCGACAGGTTCACCTGCCAATACTGCGGCACGAAAAAAGAGCTGACGTTCGATCATCTCATTCCGCGCTCGCTCGGCGGCCTGACGCGCTGGGATAATGTCGTGACGGCCTGCTCGCCGTGCAATCTCGCCAAGGGCGGGTATATGCCGGAGAAAATCGGCATGCGGCCTATGCAGTGGCCGTATCGGCCGACGGTATTCGAGCTGCATCGCAATGGTCGGCTCTTCCCGCCGAACTACCTGCACGAAAGCTGGCTCGATTATCTCTATTGGGATACCGAGCTGGAGCCGTAATTTTACTTGCCACGGGCTGCTGGGAAGGGGTGCTTCGCAACCGCTCGGTCGTGCCATGCCCGCGGCGGCCATAGCCGCCAGGTACAGATCAGTGCCGCGGGCCGCTTCTCAAAAATAGTCGGCGACGACCCATGCATTCGCGTGTCTGGACAACGCGGCGCTAATTTGCGCGAATAATCCCTGCTGCCTCCCGCGTCCGCGTCGAGGCCCACAAGATAAAGCCGGAGGAGGAAGCCCATGGCCGCAGGCAAGGTGACGGTACGCAATCCCGCGCGCGAGCGCCTTCAGAAGGGCGAGCTTGCCATCGGTATCGGGCTCCGGCAGGCGCGCACGGTCGACATCGCACCCGTCATGATGCAGGCGGGTTACGACTGGCTCTTCATCGACCTCGAGCACAATTCCATGACGCTCGACATGGCCGTGCAGATCTCGGTGACGGCGAATGCGGCCGGCATTTCGCCGATCGTGCGCGTGCCGAATGGCCAGTACGATATGGCAACGCGGGCACTCGACGGCGGCGCCTTCGGCATTGTCATGCCGCACGTGGATACGGCTGAGGAGGCGCGCATCGTCGCCGACCGCCTGAGGTATCCGCCGGTGGGACACCGCTCCGCCGCCGGCGCCATGCCGCAGCTTGGGTTCGCGCCTGCCTCCGCGGCTGAGGCGACGAAGCTCGTCAATGACAACCTGCTGGTCGTGGTGATGCTCGAAACGCCTTTAGCGATCGAGAATGCCGAGGCTATCGCGGCCGTGCCCGGCATCGATGTCCTGCTGATCGGCACGAACGATCTGACCATGGAGATGGGCTTGCCCGGCCAGGTGACGCATCCGGATGTGGCCAAGGCCTATGAGAAAGCGGCGGCTGGCTGCAAGAAGCACGGCAAATGGCTCGGCATGGGCGGCGTCTACACGGACGAGGGCATGTCGAAGTACATCGGTCTCGGTGCGCGCTTCATTCTGGGCGGCAACGATCTGCCGCTGCTCGTTCAGGCCGCGACGGCGCGTCAGCAATTCCTGCGCAAGTACCAGTAACACCGCAGTGAGTGGATGGCAGTGCGCCGCGCCTGGGTGCCGGTTGCGGATGAAGGCCGGTGCGTGAATGTGCGCCGAGGTTGATGCATGAATGGCGCGGCGACGGCAGGGATCATCGGGGTTTCGATCCTTGCCACCTCCTTCATCTCAGGCGTGTTCGGTATGGCCGGGGGGCTCATCCTCCTCGGCATCCTGCTCATATTTCTCGATGTCGCGCCGGCGATGGTTCTGTTCGGGATCATCCAGCTCGGCGCTAACGGATGGCGCGCAACGCTATGGTGGCGGCTCGTCGAATGGCACATCGTCTGGCGCTATCTCATCGGCGCGGGCGCGGCCTTCGGCATCATGCGGCTGATCGCGTTCATACCGGACAAGGCCGTCGTCTATCTTATGCTCGGCTCGATCGTCTTCATCGTCGTTCTCCTGCCGAAGAGCTTCACGCCCGACATCACGCGCCGATGGGCGCCGCCGATAGCCGGCCTCGTCGTCATGACGCTTCAGCTCATCGCGGGAGCGGCAGGTCACATCCTCGATCTGTTCTTTCAGAAGAGCCTGCTCGATCGCCGGGCGGTCGTGGCGACGAAGGCCGTCTGCCAGACCTTCGGCCACGTGGGCCGCATCGCCTACTTCGGCACGTTCGCGGCCGCCTGGGATACGACGCTGCCGATGTGGCAGTACGTTGGCGCGGTCGCGCTGGCGATTGTCGGGACGACGTTCGCGGCCAAGGTGCTGCTCGGCATGACGAATGAAGGCTTTCGCCGATGGAGCCGCTGGATCGTCGTCGGCATCAGCATCGTCTATCTGGCGCGCGGCTTGTGGCTGCTCATCGCCGGATAGTCCTATTTCCTGGCACGTCCAATGCGCTCGCAAAGCGCCTGCAGGTAGATGTCGATCGCTTCAGCTGACGCATCCTTCACGTCGACGAATATTGCGTTCGTGACGCGAGCAGCGCATTCGGCCGTGGTCTTGCTCAAGGCGCGCGCGAAGGGAGATGTAGGCTGGGAGGCCAGGTCCTTGGCCGCATCCCGGTTCCCGTAGGAAATCGGAGGGGCTGACTTCAGATGCTCGCACCAGCAGCCGCAGAAATCACCTGCCGTGATGCAGCCGCAGCCGCCGGAGCATGAGATGCCGTCGCCGGCCGTGCCTGAGGCGCACGCGCAGGAACTGGCCCAGGACGACGCGGCATATAGCGTAACAAGGAATGCAGTCAGCGTAGCGAGAATGAACGCTTTCATATGCCATTCCCCAAAATAGCTTAGATGCAACTCAAGCGGCGCAAATTGCGCCCGAATTCTTCGATATGCTTGTTGTTAACGGAATTTTAACGTAAACGAACTGTTAATGGTGATCAACGTGCGCCCTGGGGCACTGCGTACCGCTTCGATCATCAGGGGGACCATGGCTAAGAACAGCCAAGTGCTGAGCATTGCCGTCGTGGCCGCGCTTTCGGCTGCGATCCTGGCTGGCTGCAGCGGTGAAATCACACCACCACATCTGCGCCCTCTGTCCAAGGATGCCATGATGCTCCTGGGCAAGAAGGATATGCGGGCCGATACGCAGATCTTCGTCCGCATCTTCAAGGAAGAGTCGGAGCTAGAGATCTGGAAGGCCCGGGACGACGGGCGCTACTACCATTTCAAGACCTATCCGATCTGCACGTGGTCGGGAGAGCTCGGACCGAAAGTCCGCCAGGGGGACAAGCAGGCGCCCGAAGGCTTCTATACGGTCACCAAGCGCCAGATGAACCCGAAGTCGAGCTACCATCTGGCCTTCAATCTCGGCTTCCCCAATGCCTACGACCGCGCGCAGGGCCGCACGGGCGATTTCCTCATGGTGCACGGCAATTGCACGTCGGCGGGCTGCTACGCCATGACTGACGGACTGGTCGAGGAGATCTACGCCCTGGCGCGCGAGCAGTTCGACGCCGGGCACGAGTCCTTCGAGGTGCACGCGTTCCCCTTCCGCATGACGGATGCGAATATGGCGCGGCACAGGGGCAGCCCCCACTACCGTTTCTGGCAGACGCTGAAGGAAGGGTACGATCACTTCGAGTTCGTGCGTCAGCCGCCGCGGGTCGCGGTGTGCGAGCGACGCTATATCGTCAATGCGGATTTCCGTGAGCCGGCAGGCGGGCGCATTGATCCCATGGGGCGTTGCCCCACCTACCAGATTGCGCGGCCCGAGCCCTTCATGCCGCGTCCCGGCGACAAGGTGGCGATGATGCCCCACGTGGTCGTGCCAGGCCTCAAGAGGCGCGACACCATGATGAGCGCCATGCCGGGCGTGGGCCAGCGCATGAGCCTCGGCATTCCACCCGAGCTCTTCGAGATCGAGCCGGAGGCGGTTCAGCCTGCGGCGCCCCAACCGGAGAGTCGATAAGGCGTCTCATCGGGCCGCAGGAAGCGGCCGATAGGCCACGGTATTTCACCGCTCAGTGCGGTTGCTGCGCTGCAGCACGACTGTGGCGTGTCTGCGATACCCTTAGACCATTCGATGTGAGTACAAGGCAGCCGGGGTTGTCCCTGCGGAGGGGCTATGGTTCCTGAGCGTTAGGGATTGTGGCGTAACTGCGGCAGGGGTGGCGTGGTGGCTGGCTTGGGGAGGCTTTCCGGTCTGAACGGTTTTCCGAGTTTGCGGAGGATATTCGGCCTCCGCTTCCTGCTCGCCGTTTTCCTCGCTTTCGTACCCTTCGTCACGCCGGCGTCGGCACTCGTCGTCGAGCTCGAAGATGTTGCGCCTGACCGGATCGAGCGCCAGCGTGCCTTTGCGCGCGGCACACTGCCACCCGCAAGCGTTCCCGAGCTCGATGACCTCGGCGAGCGCCTGGCAGAGATGGGCCTCAGCGAAGGTGCGCCGATCCTGATCCGCATCTTCAAAGCCGAGTCGGAACTCGAGCTCTGGATGCGGAAGGGAACGACGTATGTCCTGAAGGCGACCTATCCAATCTGCCATTGGACGGGCACGCTCGGGCCTAAGCTGCGCGAGGGCGACAAACAGAGCCCCGAAGGCTTCTACACGGTGGGGCGGCGGCAGATGCGCCATCTCGGGCGCTGGCGGCACGCTTTCAACATCGGCTTTCCAAACCTGCACGATAAGCGCCTCGACCGTACGGGCTCGTATATTCTCGTCCACGGGGGCTGCTCGTCGACGGGCTGTTACGCGATGACCCAGCCGGTTCAGCAGGTGATCTATCGCCTCGCGGCATCGGCGCTCCGCGGCCGGCAGGACAATTTTCAGATCCATATTTTCCCGTTCCGCATGACCGATGACAACATGGCGGCACATGCGGAAAGCCCCTGGATGGATTTCTGGCGCGATCTCAAGGTTGGATATGATGCGTTCGAAGCCACACGACTGCCGCCCCGCATCGGCATATGCGGCCAGCGCTACGTGGTTGCCAGGGCCTCTCCGGGCGCGCGTACCGACGGACCGCTGAGGCGCATCGATCCAGGTAAGCCCGAGGCGGCAGGCTTCGATACCAGCCGGTGCGGCATCCCGGTCGCTCAGCCGAGTGAGGCGGTGCCGACGGCATCGAAGCCAGCGCCCGATGGTGGACCAGCGGTTACAGGATCGAGTTTTCTGCCTTCCTCGGCGTCGCGCACTGTCGCACGTGTCGAGCGTGCGGGGGCCGCGTCTTCCTCTCTCTTGCGCGCAGAGCGCACGGGCTATGGCTGGCGTGAGCGCACGCCGAGCCCAAGTGCTCTGCAGCCGCCCAGGTCGGCGGATGTGCGCGCCCCTAGAGTCGTGCGGGCCCAGAAGCAGGTGCAGGACGAGCGCGATCGCCTGCGCGAGAAGCGCCGCGCTCATCGCGAGGCCCTGAGCGAAAACTATCGCCGGACGCTCATCGGGATCTCGCAGTAGCGTGCGATCTACTCGGGCTTGCGATAGACGTCCTTCAGCGTGATCCGGCCGTCCTCGAACTTGTAGACCTCGACGCCGGCATGGCTGCTGACGGCGCCGTCCGTCCGGCGCGTCTCAGTGAGGCGGAAGGTCATGAACGACACATCCGGCAAGTGCTCGTAGACGACGTCGCTGAAGCGCTGCTCGCTGTATATTTCCCGCTGCCGCTCGAAATGCGCGCGGATGGCCTCGGGGCTCGCTAGCAGGCGTGGTGCTCCGGCCTCGTCCTGACCGCGCCACTGGAAGCCGGGGGTGACGACCCGGTACAGTGCCTCGACGTCCTTCTTGAAGAAGGCGCGGCCGAACGCCTTGAACAGCTCCTCGCGCTCGGCGAGGCTTTGGCCCGAAAGTGTCATTACTCGAGACCTCCCACGGTCTTATGAGGGCGTGCGACTCGCCGTTTAGCCTAAAGCGGCCCTTTCTTGTGCGGTGAAGTCACGCTAAAGGAACGGAAAGCCGACGCCACCACGGGGACACGATGCCATGAACATCCACGAGTACCAAGCCAAGGAGCTCTATCGGCAGTATGGCGTGCCGACGGGCGTGGGTTACCCCGCGTTCACGGTCGCGGAGGCTGTCGAGGCGGCGAAGAAGCTTCCCGGGCCGGTGTGGGTGGTCAAATCCCAGATACATGCCGGCGGGCGTGGCAAAGGTAAATTCAAGGAGAAGGCGGCTGGCGAGGCTGGCGGCGTGCGGCTCGCGAAGTCCGTCGAGGAAGTCGAGGCCTTTGCCGGGCAAATGCTCGGCAACACGCTCGTCACCGTGCAGACAGGCCCCGAGGGCCGCAAGGTCCAGCGCCTCTATATCGAGGACGGTTCGGCAATTGCGCGCGAGCTTTATCTTTCGGCGCTGGTCGATCGCGAGACGAGCCGCGTCGCGTTCATCGTGTCGACCGAAGGCGGCATGGATATTGAGCAGGTCGCCCACGACACGCCCGAGAAGATCCTGACATTCTCGATCGACCCGGCATCGGGCTATTTCCCCTATCACGGCCGCAAGGTGGCCTTCGCGCTCGGGCTCGAAGGCGATCAGGTGAAGCAGTGCGTCAAGCTCATCGGCGACCTCTACCGGATGGTCGTCGAGAAGGACATGGCGCTGCTCGAGATCAATCCGCTCGTCGTGACCAAGGCCGGAAATCTCCTGGCGCTCGACGGCAAGATGAACTTCGACTCGAACGCCCTCTTCCGCCAGAAAGAGGTCGTCGCCATGCGTGACCTCGCGGAGGAAGATCCTTCCGAGGTCGAGGCGTCGAAGTACGACCTTTCCTACGTCAAGCTCGACGGCCAGATTGGTTGCCTCGTCAATGGTGCCGGCCTTGCCATGGCAACCATGGACATCATCAAGCTGCACGGCATGGAGCCGGCGAACTTCCTGGATGTCGGCGGTTCGGCGTCGAAGGAGAAGGTCACAGCCGCCTTCAAGATCATCCTCAACGATCCGAGCGTCAAAGGTATTCTGGTCAATATCTTCGGCGGCATCATGCGCTGCGATATCATCGCCGAGGGCGTTGTCGCGGCGGCTCGCGAGCTCGGCGTGACAGTGCCGCTGGTGGTCCGGCTCGAAGGCACGAATGTTGAGCTCGGCAAGAAGATCATGGCCGAGTCTGGCCTCCAGATCCTGAGTGCGGACAATCTCGCCGACGCCGCAAAGAAGATCACGGACGCCGTGCGCGCGGCCGGCTGACCGGATAGCGGGAAAATTTGTGGCGGCTGTCGTCCGAGAGCGGGCACGGCCGCCGCAAATGCAGTGATAATTCAAGCACCTCGGAATTTTGCGTACCCGGCCGGGCCAGGAGCCGCCCGATCGGGGCGTGCTGCCATGCCAACGCGTCATTGCCAATGTGGACGGCTTGTTGAAGGATATAGTCTCCG
>JAEYPL010000011.1 GCA_023410905.1 Pseudomonadota bacterium | reverse complement strand
TTCCAAGTCCGCGCATGACCGGTCGGCGCCATTGGACTATTGCCATTCGGGGCTGACAATTGGAAGCTGGAAGGGTAGGCAGTCTGCTATCTGCAGGCACAGCGGAACGGCGTCCGGAAGAGACGAGCCCGGGAGCGAAGACGACTAAAGACCACGACCCACCCACAAAGCTCGATAGCATCATCTGAAGCGGACCCCTCCCTCATGAGCAACGATGTGATTGTCCTCGGCGCCGGCATGGTCGGCGTGTCCACGGCGCTTCATTTGCAGCAGCGCGGCCGTTCCGTTGCGCTCGTCGACCGCCGCGGCGTGGCTGAGGAAACGTCCTACGGCAACGCGGGCATCATCCAGCGCGAGGGCATCGTTCCCTATCTCTTCCCGCGCGAATGGGCGACCATCCTGCGATATGCGCGCAATCAATCGACGGATGCCTCATTCCAGTGGTCGTCCCTGCCGAGCATTGCGCCGTGGATGTTCAAGTATTGGCACTGGTCGACCGAGGCCGGGATGCATGCGACGGCGCGCGCCATGGCGCCGATCGTGACGCGCTGTGTCGACGAGCACGAGCACTTCATGAACGAGGCCGGCGTCATCGGCATGATCCGGCGCACAGGCTATCTGCGGCTCTATCGCAATGAGGCGGCACTCGAGAAGGCCGTCCGCGAGGATAACGAGGTCAAAGCGAAGTACGGTGTCGTCGCAAAGCCCGTGACCCGCACCGAGCTCGCCGAAATGGAGCCGCATCTGAAGTCCGTCTACGTCGGCGGCATATTCCTGCCTGATCCGTGCAGCGTCGGTGACCCGAGTGCGCTCGGCAAGGCTTACGGCGATCTCTTCGCGCGGCGCGGCGGCGCGCTGGTCGAGGGTGAGGCGCGATCGCTCACGCGGGACGGTGCGGGCTGGAAAGTAGCGACGCGCGACGGCTGGATCTCGGCGCCGGACGTCGTTGTCGCGCTGGGGCCGTGGTCCGACACGGTGACGAGCGCGCAGGGATTGAAGCTGCCGCTCGGCGTCAAGCGCGGTTATCACATGCACTATCGCCCCGAGGGCAACGCGACGCTCAGCCGGCCCGTCATCGATACGACCGTCGGCTATGCCATGGCGCCCATGACGAAGGGCATTCGCATCACGACGGGCGCCGAATTTGCAGTGCGCGACGCGCCGCCGAACTACGCGCAACTCGAGCGCGTCGAGCCGCTCGCGCGCGCAGCCTTCCCGCTTGCCGAGCGCGTCGAGGCCGAGCCCTGGCTCGGGCGGCGGCCGACCATGCCCGATATGCTGCCTGTCATCGGCCAGGCCGCCGGCAAAAAGGGCCTCTGGATGAACTTCGGCCACCACCATCTCGGCTTCACGCTCGGGCCCGTGACGGGGCGCCTACTCGCCGAAATGATGACCGGCGAGAAGCCGTTCACCGACCCGCACCCCTATCGTGCCGAGCGCTTCTGAGGGCGCTTAAGCGCCCTTGCCGAACTTGTCACGCCACGCGGGCAAGGCGCCGTGAAACGGCAGCGCGGTCGCCTCGTACACGCCGCGCGCAATGGCGCGTGCAAGACAGTCGCCCGCCGCCATGCCGATCTCGGTCAGATCCGGCAACGGGTCGGTGAGCGGCTTCATCTGAGTCGCGACGGCGAAGACCGTATCGCCATCCATGGGTGCGTGCGCCGGGCGAACCGCGCGCGGGAGGCCATCGTCCGCCATGATGGCGATGCGCTTTGCCTGTGGCTTCGTGAGAATGGCGTCAGTTGCGACGAGGCCGATCGTCGTTGCGGGCTGGCGGCCGCCTTTCATGCGGAGCGCGAGGTCGGCCGCCGAGAGATGCGCGGGGCTGCCGAGCCCGCCGAATTCCTTGCCGATCTCGACTTGGCTCGCCCAGAAGTGCGGTCCAGTGCCAATCGTGGCCGAGCCGACGGCATTGACGACGACGATGGCGGCGACCGTGAAGCCGCTCTCGGTGATCATGCTCGCTGAGCCGACGCCGCCCTTCAGCGTCACCGTCGTCGCGCCATAGCCGCCGCCGACCGTGCCGAGTGCGAAATCGCCCGCCCGAGCCTGCTCGGCTGCCTGCCAGCCGAGCTCCCAGTGGGGTGGAGTGCGGCCCCAGTTCTTGTTGCCGCCATTCAGCATGTCGAAGGTCGTGGCCTGCACCGCGATGGGGATGTTGATCGGCCCGATGCGCACGCCGGCGCCCTTCTCGCGCAGGCAATTCACGACGCCTCCGGCAGCATCGAGGCCGAACAGCGAGCCGCCCGAAAGAATCACCGCATTGACGCCGACGGCGCTCATTTCCGGATCGAGCAGGGTCGTATCGCGCGAGCCGGGCGCGCCGCCTCGAGTTACAGCCGAAGCCACGTTATCGACGTCGATGACGATCGCCGTCACGCCGCTCGCGACGGCCGGGTCATGGGCGTGGCCGACGCGAAGGCCTTCGATGTCCGTGATCAGATTTCGCATGTCGCATGATCCTACCAGTTGCGGGCTGCCAGCCATCAGGATCTGAGATAGTCTGCGAACAGGTTAACCGGTTGGCATCAATCGACAAGATCACCGGAACCGGGAGGCAAGCCCACCATGCGCAGGCAAGTCGTCATCATCGGCTCAGGGCCATCCGGCTTGCTGTTGGGGCAGCTTTTGCATGGCATCGGCGTCGATACGCTGATCCTGGAGCGATCGAGCAAGGAGCACGTGCTGGCACGCGTGCGTGCCGGCGTGCTCGAGGAAGGTACTGTGGGGCTCGTACGCGCGACGGGGCTTGCCGGCCGGCTCGACGCGCAGGGGCTCAAGCATGATGGTTTCGAGATTGCTTTCGGCGGCAGCCTGCATCGTATCGATTTGCATGCATTGACAGGCGGCAAACGCGTCGTGGTCTATGGCCAGACCGAGCTCACAGCAGATCTCATGGCCGGTCGGGAGGCCGCTGGTGCGGCGACCGTCTTTGAAGCTGCCGCCGTGATGCCGCACGGTTTCGATACGGACGCGCCCTACGTCACATATGCTCACGGTGGGACAACGCACCGTGTCGATTGCGATTTCATCGCGGGGTGCGACGGCTATCACGGCATCTCCCGTCGCGCCGTACCGGAGCGCGCCATCTCGACATTCGAGCGCTCCTATCCCTTCGGCTGGCTCGGCATTCTCGCCGAGGTGCCGCCGGTGCGTGACGAGCTGATCTATGCGAGCCATCCGCGCGGCTTCGCGCTGTGCTCCATGCGCTCGCCGACGCGCAGCCGCTACTATGTCCAGTGTGGCGGTGACGATAAGGTGGAAAGCTGGTCGGATCAGCGCTTCTGGGATGAGCTGCGCCGCCGGCTCCCCGCTGAAGCCGCCGACGCCGTGACGACGGGACCATCGTTCGAGAAGTCGATCGCGGTGTTGCGCTCGTTCGTCGCCGAGCCCATGCGCTTTGGCCGTCTCTTCTTATGCGGTGATGCGGCCCACATCGTGCCGCCGACCGGCGCCAAGGGCCTGAATCTCGCGGCGAGCGATGTGCACTATCTCTTCGAAGGACTGCGCGAGTTCTACGCCGAGCGCTCGCTCGCGGGTCTCGACGCCTATTCGGCGCGCGCGCTTGCCCGCGTATGGAAGGCTGTCCGCTTCTCGTGGTGGATGACCATGCTGCTGCATCGTTTTCCGGATGCCGAACCGTTCGCGGAGAAGCTCCAGGCTGCCGAGCTCGACTACGTGACGACCTCGCGGCATGCTGCCGCAGCGCTAGCTGAGAACTATGTCGGCCTGCCCTATTGAGCAGCGCTTGCTTGCTGATAAGCTTTATAAAAATCAGACCAAAGACGCGCCGCCAGGGAGAGGGACGATGACCGAGATCTACACGCCGCGGGATTGGTCCTCGCAACCGCCCTATCTGCATCCGGACTACAAATCGACGGTGCTGCGCGCGCCGACGAAGACGCTGGTCCCGATTCGTCAGTCGCTCTCCGAAATCACCGGTCCTGTTTACGGTCACGATCGCCTCGGGGCTCTGGACACCGATCTCACGCGGAATGCGATAAAAGGCGGCGAGCCGATCGGCGAGCGCATTGTCGTGACGGGGCGCGTGCTCGATGAGAACGGCCGGCCGCAACCGAACATGCTCATCGAGATCTGGCAGGCCAATGCGGCGGGCCGCTATGTGCACGTCGTCGATCAGCATCCAGCACCACTCGATCCGAACTTCCTCGGTGGCGGGCGTTGCGTCACGGACAGTGAGGGCCGCTACAAGTTCACGACGATCAAACCCGGCGCCTATCCCTGGGGCAATCACGACAATGCGTGGCGGCCGGCGCATATTCACTTCTCGCTGTTCGGGCCGAGCCTTTCGACGCGGCTCGTAACGCAGATGTACTTCCCCGGCGATCCGCTGCTCGCCTTCGATCCGATCTACATGGGCACGCCCGCGGACTGCCGCGAGCTGCTGATCTCCAAGTTCATGCTAGAGCATACGGAGCCCTCCTTCGCGCTCGGCTATGAATTCGACTTCGTGCTGCGCGGCCGCCGCCAAACGCCGACAGAGTGAGGCTGACGGTAATGAGCAAACTTCGGCAGACACCTTCGCAGACAGTCGGACCGTTCTTCGGCTATGCGCTGACGCCCGAGCAGTATGGCTACGATTTCAAGAGCATTGCCGACGGCAACCTCATCGAAGGAGATGTTCCGGGCCAGCGCATTCGCATCGAGGGGCGCGTGCTCGATGTCAAGGGCGATCTCGTACCCGACGCGATGATCGAGATCTGGCAGGCCGACGGAGAAGGCCGCTACGCGCATCCCGCCGATCCGCGAAGCTCCAATGTCGCATTCAAAGGCTTCGGCCGCATGGGCACAGGAACAGATCCGGAGTCGCGCTTCATCTTCGATACGATCAAGCCGGGCTCGGTAGATGGCACGCAGGCGCCCCACATCAGCGTCGTCATCTTCATGCGTGGCCTGCTGCTTCACGCGTACACGCGCATCTATTTCTCGGACGAAGCCGCAGCGAACGCGCACGACCCCGTACTGGCAAGCGTTCCTGCTGAACGCCGCAATACACTGATCGCCGTCCGTAACGAGACCCCCGCGGGCATCGTCTATCGCCTCGATATCCGCATGCAGGGAGCGGACGAGACCGTATTTTTCGACGTCTGAGTGCAGGTCACTCGCGCGACTGGAGTATCCCCATGCCCACGCCCGTTTATGATCCGGCCGCGCGACGGCTGACTTTCTCGGACCGCGTCCGCGCTTTTGGAGATGGTGCTGATACGCCGCGCAAATATCTCGAGCGCTGCCTGGAGACGATCGCTGGACGCGAGTCCGTGGTGCAGGCGTGGGTATGCACGAACGTCGATGGCGCGCGCGCGGCGGCTGACGAGGCCGATGCGCGCTACAAGGAGGGCCGCCCGCTGTCCGCGCTCGATGGTTGTCCGATCGGCATCAAAGATCTGATCGCGACGAAGGATATGCCGACCGAAATGGGCACGCCTGCCATGAAGGGGCGTGTGACGAACGAGGACTCGGCGTCCGTCCAGGCGCTGCGTCGCGGCGGCGCGGTCATCCTCGGCAAGCTTGTCACGACTGAAATGGGCATGTCGCATCCAGGCGCGACGACAAATCCGTGGGATCCCGCACGCACGCCCGGCGGTTCGTCTTCGGGCTCAGCGGCGGCGGTCGCTGCGGACATGGTGCCGATCGCGCTCGGTACGCAGGTCGGCGGCTCGATCATTCGCCCATCGAGCTATTGCGGGAACATCGCGCTCAAGCCGACGCAGGGTGCCCTCAATCGCGGTGAGCGCCAGGGCTACAGCCAGTCCACGGTCGGGCCTCACGCGAACTCGATCGATGATATGTGGGCCTGCGCCTGGCAGATCGGCGTCGACGCGGGTGGCGATCCTGGCTCGCCAGGGCTTTACGGCGATCCATCACCGGCCGCCGCGCGCAAGCCGCGCCGCCTCATTGCGATCGAGACGGAGGGATGGAGCATTGCCGATCCCGCCACGCATCATGCGTTCGAGAGGATTTGCGCGAGCCTTGCTCAGGCCGGCATCGAGGTCATCACGCGCAAGACTTCGGCGAAGATCGAAGCCTACGAGCAGTCGATTTCGGCGGCAGGTGCGGGCACGGCGGTAACGTGCGGATGGGAAGCACGCTGGTCATGGCGGAATTTCGCCGAGCGCTTTCCTGGACAGATGTCGGCGAGCCTCGGTGAACGCCTGGATCGCGCCGAGGGCTATACGATCGAGACCTATCGCACCGCTGTGCTGCGCCGCGAGGACATGCGGCGGCGCCATGCCGAGCTGATGATCGATGCGGACGCGGTCATCGCGCTCGCTTCTCCGGGCGTCGCGCCGCACTCGGGCCCGCCGGGCGGCAACGAGGTGCGCACGACAGGTAATGCGGCGTGCAACTTCTTCACGTCGGCAATCGGCATGCCGGTCATTACACTGCCGCTGATGTCCGTCGGCGGTTTGCCCGTCGGTGTGCAGCTTTGCGGTGCAATGCACGGCGATCACGCGCTGACGGGGCTCGCCGCGTGGGCACTCGCAAACATCAAGCCGGTTGTTGTGTAACGACCAAGTTATACGCGCGCTTGCCCTGCGCACTATCTAGTCCCTCCCCCCTCGTGGGGGAGGTAGGAGGGGGGATTGCAGAACGCTAGCGTTGGGATTCCCCCCACCCCTAACCCCTCCCCACCAGGGAGAGGGGAATACGCCAGTGGAGGACGAACATGAGCACATTGAAGAATGGCGAGTTCACCAAGGTCGATGTGGATGGCCACATCCTGACGGTAACGATCAACCGTCCCGAGGTGATGAATGCCGTGCATCCCATGGTGAGCCAGGAGCTCTCGGATGTATTTGACGCCTTCGCGGAAGATCCGGAGCTGTGGATCGGGATCGTGACCGGTGCAGGGGATCGCGCGTTCTCTGCCGGTAATGATCTCAAGTATCACGCCTCGCTCCGGGCCAAGTCCGGCGCGCGCCCGGTGTCGCCGGCTTCGGGCTTTGGCGGTCTCACCAATCGCCATGACCTCGACAAGCCGCTGATCGCGGCCGTGAACGGCGTCGCCATGGGCGGTGGCTTCGAGATTGCGCTCGCCTGCGACATCATCATTGCCTCGGACAAGGCGAAGTTCGCGCTGCCGGAGCCACGCGTTGGGCTGTCGGCTGGTGCCGGCGGAATGCAGCGCCTCGCGCGCCAGATCCCGCTCAAGAAGGCCATGGGCATGATGCTGACCGGGCGCCACGTCCCGGCCGCCGAGGGTTACGAGCTCGGCTTCGTCACGGCAGTCGTTCCTCACGATGATCTCATGAAGGAGGCGCGCCGCTGGGCCGACATGATCCTCGAGTGCTCGCCGATGAGCATCCGGGCGACCAAGCAGGTCGTGATGCGATCACTCGACAATCCGGCCATGGAAGTGAGCATGAAGAACATGCGCTATCCGGCCTATGTCGCGCATCGCAACAGTGAGGATGCGATCGAAGGGCCCAAGGCCTTCGCCGAGAAGCGCAAGCCCAAGTGGACCGGGCGGTGAGGGCGCGGCAGGGTTGCTCCGCGTAGGGGGCGGCGGCCTTGCGCGCGCGCTCGAACTGGCGACAATACGCCCAAAGACCAACACCGAGGAGACCGCCCCATGAGCGTCCCTGCCGACGAGGATTTCGGCTTTGCGCCCGACCATTCCGAGCCGATCCGCTATCGCGAACGCATTCGCAATTACTACGTGGGCCTCGGCTACGGCGCCCCCTACAAGTGGGCGCACTACGATCACGTGCCCTTCACGCCGCTGAAGAAGCCGCTGAGCCAGTCCAAGGTGACGCTGATCACCACGGCGGCGCCTTATCAGCCGGACAAGGGCGACCAGGGGCCGGGCTCGCCGTACAATTCGGCGGCGAAGTTCTATGTCGTCTATTCGCTCGATTCCTCGAAGGATCACGACACGCGCATCTCGCATGTCGGCATCGATCGTAATCACACCACGCAGGAAGATTCCGGCACCTGGTTCCCGCTGCCGGCGCTGCGAGACGCTGCAGCGCGCGGTCTGATCGGTGGGCTCACGCCGCATGTGCACGGCTTTCCGACCAACCGCAGTCACCGCACGACGCTCGATGTCGACTGCCCCGAGATCGTGAAGCGTGTGCTGGAGGACGGAACGGACGTCGCCGTCCTCGCGGCGAACTGCCCTGTCTGCCATCAGAGCATCAGTCTTGCGGCGCGCGCGCTCGAAGCGGCCGGCATCCCGACAGTCGTGATGGCCTGCGCGAAGGACATCGTCGAGTTCGTTGGCGTGCCGCGCTTCGCCTTCAGCGATTTTCCGCTCGGTAATGCGGCCGGCAGGCCGAAGGATAAGGAATCGCAGCGCAAGACGCTCGAGCACGCGTTGCGTGTTCTCGAAACCGCGCCGGGTCCGCGCACGACCGTGCAGAACCCGATTCCCTGGAGCGACAATCCGGACTGGAAGCTGGACTACTCGAACATCGATCGTCTCTCGCAAGAGGAGATCGCGAAGCGTCGCGCCGAGTTCGATCGCCAGAAGCAGATCGCGAAGGAGAAGCTTGCCGAGGACATGAAGCTCAAGGGAGCGGCCGAATGAGTCAGCCGTTCACGGGCGTCCGTGTCCTCGATTTCACGCAGGTGTTCGCGGGGCCGTTCGGCAGCTACCAGCTCGCTCTGCTCGGCGCCGATGTCGTGAAGATCGAGCGACCCGGCGGCGATGACATGCGCTACGGGCCGCCGAACAAGGAATGGTCCGATCGCGGTCTCGGCACGGGCTGGCTGGCGATCAATTCCAACAAGCGCAATATCGCGCTCGACCTCACGAAGCCCGAGGCCATCGCGATCGTGAAGAAGCTCGCCGAGACGGCCGACGTCGTAATGGAGAACTTCCGTCCGGGCGTCATGGACAAGCTCGGCATCGGCTACGAGGCGCTGTCGAAGGTCAATCCGCGGATCATCTATGCGGCTGTCTCCGGTTTTGGACAGGTCGGGCCCGAGCGCACGACCGGCGCCTACGATGGCAAGATCCAGGCGATGAGCGGCCTCATGTCGATCACCGGCTCCGAGGCGAGCGGTCCGACGCGCGCGGGCTTCGCGGTGTGCGATGCGATCGGCGGCATGTCGCTCGCCTTTGGCGTCGCGAGCGCGCTGTTCCAACGTACGCACACGGGCAAGGGTCAGCTCGTCGATGTGGCGATGCTCGATTCCGCGCTGACCTTCATGTCGTCGTTCGTCGTCGACTACACCGTGGGCGGTCATCTTCAGGGCCCGTCGGGCAATCGCGCGCAGAGCCGCCTGCCGACGGCGGACCTCTTCAAGGTCAAGGACGGTCATCTGCTGCTCGCGGTGAACAACGACAAGCAGTTCATCGCGCTCGCCAAGGCCATCGGCCATCCAGACCTGCCGAACGATCCGCGTTTCATCGATTGGCCCGCGCGAATCGAGAACGAGGTCGTACTGCGTCAGATCATCGAGGAGGTTTTCTCGACGGCGGACGCTGCAACCTGGGATGACCGGCTGACGGCGGCGAATGTGCCGTGCTCACGCATCTGGTCGCTAGCCGAGGTCGTGAAGCATCCGCAGCTCAGCCACCGCACGATCCTGCAGAAGGTGGACTCGCCTTATGGCGAAGTCGAGCTGCTTGCATCCGGTATTCGCTACGCGCACGGCGGCGCCGAGATCAAGCGCTTCCCGGTCATGCCGGGTGCGGATACGGACGCGGTGCTCGGCGAAGCTGGCTATTCGGCGGAAGAGATTGCTGCATTCAAGGCTACGGGCGTCGCGACGACGGGGATTCGCGCGGGGAGGAAGTCATGAGCGAGAGCTCCGCAGTCACCTACAAGCGTGATGGCATGGTCGCCGTCATCACGATGAACAAGCCGGATCGCATGAACCGTCTCGACGCTGAATTGGTTGATGGCCTGCACGATCGCTGGGTGCAGTTCATGGCCGATGACGCGGCGCGGGTCGCGGTTCTGTCCGGTAACGGCAAGGCCTTCTCGGCCGGCGCGGATTTGAAGGCCGTGCCGCATCACCTCTATCACGGCATTCCCGGGATCGGATATCCGGTCGACAAGCCGGTCGTCGCGGCGGTGCAGGGTTGGTGCATCGGCGGTGGCATGGTGCTGACGACCATGGCCGACATCATGATCGTCGCTGAGGACGCGAAGTTCTCCTATCCGGAGGTGAAGATCGCGTTCTCGGGCGGGCTCATCTCGAATCTCGTGACGCGCATCCCGCACAAGATCGCTATGGAGCTGCTGCTGGTCGGCGACACGATCGACGCCAAACGCGCCTACGAGGTCGGCTACGCGAACAAGATCGTGGCTCTGGATCAGCTCATGCCGACGGCGATGGACTACGCGCGCCGGATCGCGGATACGGCGCCCATGCCCTCGCGGATGCTGAAGCGCTTCGCCGCCGAGACATTGCCGAAGGGTCCGACCGAGATCGCGGGTATCGCGCGCTCGCAGGTCGATGCGATCAATCGCAGTGTCGATTGGGTCGAAGGCCGCGCCGCCTTCGCCGAAAAGCGCCCGCCCAAGTTCGAGGGGAAGTAGGCGGGCGCGCTTGAGTCTAGGCGGGCTTCAGA
>JAEYPL010000334.1 GCA_023410905.1 Pseudomonadota bacterium | reverse complement strand
TGGCAATCGCATGGCGGCCCGGTGCGGTCAGACCATCCGGATGGCGGCTCTCCAGCATGGCGCGAACTTCTTCGCGCGAGAACCAGCGGGCATCGGCCAGCTCGGTCGTGTCGACCGTCAGGTCGGTCGTCTCGGCATGGGCAATGCAGCCGATCATCAGCGAGTGCGGAAAGGGCCACGGCTGGCTGGCATGATACTCAACCTTGCCGACGCGGATGCCGGTCTCCTCGCCGACCTCGCGGCGCACGGCGTGCTCGATGTCCTCACCGTGCTCGATGAAGCCTGCGAGCGTCGAATACATGTTGGCGACATAGCGGTGCTCGTGCGCGAGGATGCAACGATCGCCATCCGTGACGAGCATGATCACGACGGGATCCGTGCGCGGAAACCACTCCGTGCCACACGCCCAGCACTTGCGCCGCCAGCCGCCGTCCTTGAGCTTGGTCGCCGAACCGCACTTCCCGCAGCAGCGTGCATTTTCATGCCACTGGCCAAGAGCGCGCGCCTGTCCCGCCAGTGATTGATCCTCGGATGTGAGTGCGCCCTGCATGGCAAGCGTCCGGAGGTCGACAGCGGGGCGGAAGTACTGCACGGCGCCCGGCGTCGCTCGTGCCAGATGATCGGTGATCGAGATCGCGAAATGACCGCGGCCATCCGCATCGAGCCCGAGGAAGAGCGCATCGTCTACGGGGAGAGCGAGCGCCTGCACCTCTCGTGTGCTCAACCATCGGATTTCGCTCGTCGTGCGGTCGGGGCCAGGCGCGATCACGGGCTTCAGATCGACCAGCACCATGAAGCGCGACGCTTCATTCGTGCGCTGCCCGCTCATCCATGCGTCGTCGGACCGTCTGGCGCTGGCCCGATCCAGTATCTGCGTCGTCCCAAGGGTCGGCGTCGGCATGGTAAAACCCCTCCTGCGCGCGAGGTAGAGCATATGCGCGGAGGGCGCGCAATGTAACTGCTGTGATGTAAAACCGGGCAGTAAGCTGCGGCGTCACGCCACTTGACCAACAACAAATTTACACGATTGACGCACCGCGCTGCGGCGTGCTCTCTATGGCGCAATAAAAGGCTTTAAAGCCACCAAAGGGAGGAAGTTGAATGGTATCATTACGCTCGAAGTGCGTCTTGAGTAGCCTATTGCTTGGCGCCGCGGTTGCCCTCAGCGGGCCCGCTCAGGCTCAAACAAGGACGCTCAACATGCAGGCCACGTGGCCTGCGTCTCTTACCCTCTACGAAAACTTCACCTACTGGGCCGAGCGCGTCGACAAGCTGTCCGGCGGCACGCTCAAGATCAACGCCATGCCGGCCGGCCAGATCGTCCCGGCATTCGAGGTGCTCGACGCAACGCATAGGAAGGTGCTCGACGGCGCTCACGCCTGGGGCGGCTACTGGACCGGCAAGAACAAGACGGCGGTGCTCTTTACCGGTGGTCCTGGCGGCACGTTCGGCATGGACTACACCGATTTCATGGGCTGGATGTACTTCGGCGGCGGCTGGGATCTCTACCAGGAGTTCTTCCAGAAAGAGCTGAAGATGAACGTGGTGGCCTACTCCGTGCTGCCTTCAGGCCCGCAGGCGTTCGGCTGGTTCAACAAGCCCATCACGTCGGTTGCCGACATGAAGGGCATGAAGTGCCGCCAGACCGGCATTGCCGGTGAAGTGTGGAAAGAGCTCGGCTTCACCGTCGTGAACATGCCCGGCGGCGAAATCATTCCTTCGGCACAGCGCGGCGTGATCGATTGCGCTGAATGGGTCGGCGGCGTTGAAGACTACCGGCTCGGCTTCCACAACGTCTGGAAGTTCCACTACACGCCGGGCGTCCACGAGAACACCACCGTCGGCGAGCTCCTTTTCAACAAGGACGTCTGGGAGACGCTGAAGCCCCAGGAGCATGAGTGGATCAAGTCGGCGGCGAACGAAGCCTACGTAATCTGGCACGCGAAGTGGCAGCGCCAGAATGCCGACGCGCTCAAGGAGCTTCAGGAGAAGCACGGCGTGCAGGTTCTCCAGACCCCGCGCGACATTCTCCTCGAATTCATCAAGGGCTGGGACAAGATCGCGGCTGACGAGTCGGCGAAGAACCCCTTCTTCAAGAAGGTCCTCGAGAGCCAGAAGGCCTACGCGTCAGTCGTCGTGCCTTACAAGCGCTTCTACTTCCCGCCTTATTCCTTCATGGCGAACTACTACTTCCCGCCGAAGGCCAACTAAGCCGGGGACTACCTGAATTCCAATGCGGGGCGAGTCATAAGGCTCGCCCCGTTTTCCGTGAACGATCACGCCCGCACATCGCGCCGGCAATCGTCCGGCCGACTCCGAGTGGGCTTTGCGGCCCAAGGATTTCCCATGACTGAACCACCACGGTCGTTGCTGACGATCATTCGAGTCATCGATCGGTTTACCGATACGACGGGCTTCATCATCTCCCTGCTCGCCCTGCCACTTGTCGGCGCTGTCGTGATCGAAGTTATCTCGAGATACGTTTTCCACTCGCCCACCACTTGGGCCTACGACGTCTCGTACATGCTCTACGCCACGCTGTTCATGCTCGGCGCCGCGTATGCGTTGCATAAGGGCGCGCATGTGAGAACCGACTTCTTCTGGGAGAAGTTCTCGGTTCGCACAAAGGGCGTCATCGACGCCGTCTCCTACATCGTCTTCTTCTTCCCGGCCCTGCTGATGCTCGGCTACATCGGGATCGACCAGACCATCTACTCCTTCGACATCGGAGAACAGTCGGATCAGTCGCCTTGGCGGCCGATCCTGTGGCCGTTCAAGGCAGTCATTCCCCTTGCCTGCCTGCTGCTGATGATCCAGGGCGTCTCCGAGCTCATCAAGAGCGTGTACGCCGCCCGCACGGGTATCGAACTCGAGCAAAAAGAGAAGGTCGAAGTATGAGCGGCGAAGCCCTTACCGGCCTGATCATGCTGTGCGTGCTGATCGGCGCCATCTTCATCGGTGTGCCGATTTCGTTCACGCTCCTGTTTCTTGCCTTGACCTTCGGCTACATCGGCATTGGTGCGACCGTCTTCGACCTCGCATACTTCCAGACCATCGGCATGATGCGAGAGGAGCTGCTCGCCGCAGTGCCTCTGTTCATTCTGATGGGTTTCATCACCGAGCAGGCCGGCCTGATGGAGCGACTGTTCACCGCCTTCCGGCTGCTTCTGTCGCGGATGAGGGGCGCACTCTTCCTCGTCGTGATCCTGACCTCAACCGTCTTCGCCATGGCGACCGGCATCGTCGGAGCAGCCGTCACCGTGCTCGGGATCATGGCCTCGCCGATCATGAACAAGACGGGCTACGATGCTGAGCTCTCAGCCGGCGCCATCACGGCCGGCGGCACGCTCGGCATCCTGATCCCGCCATCGGTCATGCTGATCGTCATGGGGCCCGTGCTCGGCGTGTCGGTGGCGGATCTCTATGCTGCAGCATTTGGCCCAGGCTTCATGCTCGCCGGCATCTACATTGCCTACCTGATGATACGATCCAACTTGAATCCGAAGCTCGGGCCACCCGTGCCACTCGAAGAGCGGGTGCATTCCACTGGCTACATCCTCAGGGAAGTCTTTCTCGGCGTCGTTCCGCTGGTCGGCCTCATTACGGCAACGCTAGGTTCGATCCTTGCAGGCCTCGCGACCCCGACCGAAGCGTCGGGCGTTGGCGCTGCGGGCGCCGCGCTCCTCGCGATCGCGTATGGCAGGTTCTCGTTCGCCGGCCTGAAGCGCGCGCTTCTGAGCACTGTCGCTACGTCCAGTATGGTGCTGTTGCTGGCCGTCACATCGAACGTCTTCGGCTCGGTTTTCGCACGGCTCGGAACTGCGAACTGGATCACCGAGAGCCTCCTGGCTCTGCAGTTCTCGCCGACCCTGATGCTCATCCTCATCCTGGTCCTGATCTTCATCCTCGGTTGGCCATTCGAATGGCCCGCGATCATTCTCGTCTTCCTACCGATCTTCTATCCGGTGGTGAAGGCCATGGACATCGACATGATCTGGTTCGGTGCCCTGGTAGCGGTCGTCCTGCAGACGGCATTCCTCTCGCCGCCCGTCGCAATGTCCGCCTACTACTTAAAACAGGTGGCAGATAGCTGGAGCCTGCTCACGATCTACAGAGGCATGTTCCAGTTCATGATGCTTCAGATATTGGCGATCACGCTTCTGGTGGCCTTCCCGCCGATCGCGACGTGGTTGCCGAACAAGCTGAATGACGCAGCCCGTTCAAGACCAATGTCGGAGCAGCACCTGAAGATCATCGAACAGCAGAAGAAGAACCAGCAGTCGCTCGAGGACGACGACTATGGCGTGCAGAAGAAGAAGTAGAAGCTGACACGTCGGCATTAAAAACGGAGCGGCGCGGTGGATCATCCGATTCCCCCGCCCGGTGGGGTTTGGGGGGTGTT
>JAEYPL010000354.1 GCA_023410905.1 Pseudomonadota bacterium | reverse complement strand
CGACGATCAGTTCGTCGACATCCTCTGCGACCTCGACTTCGAGCGCAAGATGAATGCGGCTCATGCGGTCTTTCACCCCGAGGGCCGCGGCCTCGATGATGGGCGTGATCCTGGCCGGCGCCAGGCGCAGCTCGAGAGCCCCCGCGTCGATATTGGCGAGATCCAGAATGTCATTGATCGTCGAAAGCAGTGTTTCCGACGAGCGCGAGACAGCCGAGAGATACTCTTGCTGCTTGTCGTTCAATTCGCCGATACGCGGGCTGGAAAGCAGCTCGGTGAAGCCGATGATGCTCGTGAGCGGGGTGCGCAGCTCATAGGAGACGTGACTGATGAACTGGCTCTTGAGCCGGTCGGCGGCCACAAGCGCCTCGTTGCGTTCCTCGAGCGCGCGGGCGTACCGCTTCGTGACCGTGACGTCGGCAAAGCTGACGAGCGTGCCGCCATCGGGCAGCGGCAGTGCGGCGTAGTCGATCACGCTCAGATCGGCGCGGGTCATCTGGCCCTTTGCGTGCTGGCGCTGGTCGGAGAACGCCGTCGCGGCTTGAGCGATGTGGTCCCATTCGGCGGGGTCGTCATGGAGGATCTTGCACTGACGAATGATTTCGTCGATGTGCGGCTCGTCCTGGAGCGTGCGCCGGCCGAGCTTCCAGATGCGTTCGAAGGCGTGATTGAAGAGCTTCAGGCGGCCGTCCGTGCCGAACACGGCGACGCCCTCGTCGAGATGGTCGAGTGTCTCGCGCTGAACGCGGACCATCTCATCGTAGCGGCTCGCGAGGGATATGCGCTCGGTTTCGTTCTCATAGAGATACGTGATGCCGCCATCGGGACGTTCCTCGGCCATGACGTGCAGCGAGCGGCCATCGGGAAGATGCCACCACTCCTCGGGCTCCGAGCCGGTCTTGTAGCCGGCGAGAACCTTGGTCTTCCATTCGCGATAGTTCACGACCTCGGGAATGCGGCTTCGCTCGCGCAGGCGATCGAGAAGCTCGCCATGCATCGGGCCTTGGCTTAGCCAGTCTGCGTCGAGCTGCCAGAGCTTGGCGAAGGCCTCGTTGAAGAAGCTGAGCCGCTGGTCGCGCGAGAAGATGGCGACGGCCGTGGAGACGCGGTCGAGTGTGCGATAGAAGGTGGCGACGAGGCGGTCGAGCTCGCTTTCCGCACTCTGGATGGCCGTGACGTCGATGGCGCAGGCGACGCTCGCCTCGCCGAACGGCAGCACGACGATGTCATGATGACGGCGCTCGCCTCCGATGATCAGCGGCATACGCTTACGGAAGCTCTCCTGGCGCACGAGGACGTTCGCGAGTTCCTCGCGCTGGCGCGTCTCGAGCAACTCGAGCTGGCGGTCCGTGACGTCGTGCTCGCTCTTTGCGCCGACCGCACGCATGTAAGCCTTGTTCACCCATTCGATCTGGCCGCTGCCGCCGCGGATCCACACGGGATGGGGCAGCGCATTGTAGAGCGCGCGGCCGAGGCCGATGTCGCGCGCGAGCTGGCGATGCTGCGAGATGATCTCGGCGACCTGCTTGCGATAGCCGGCAATATCCCGGAAGCGCAGGATGGCGCGGCCGCCGGAAACGCGTCCATCGGCTTCCACGTCGCCGCCGGCGCCCGTGCGCAGCAGCAGATTGAAGGGCTGGCCCTGTGTGAAGAGCGTATCGAGCTTGGTCTTGAGATCGCGGGCCGCCTCGGGCTCGAGCCATGCGCCAAGGCGCATGAGAAGCTGTGGATCTTCCGGCAGTCCCGGCACCGTCGTGAGCGTGTGCGCGGCGACGCGCATGTTCTCGCCCTGCTGCCAGAAGATGAGCACTTGCGGCTCGGCCTTGATGATCGCTTCGGCGGCGGCGAGGCTGCGGCGCAACTCGACGACCTCGTCGCGGCGCTGCCAGAGCCGCCAGCGCTGCTGAAGCCAGGAGCGCCAGATCAGCGTGACCATGGCGGCAGCGGCGCCCATGAGCACAGTGCCGGCGAGCAGCGAGCCGAGCCTGAGACTGCCGACGACCTGAATGCTGGTGTCGAAGGCCGCAATGGCGAGCACAGCGACGGAGGCGATCGCCGCCATCAGCAGCAGGATCAGATCCTCCCGCGCCAGCCGCCGTTTACCTGTGCGTTCCGTCGTGTCCATGCCATCCCGGGAGCAGCGATGGCCCGGCGCGCGCTGGTCTAAGCAGAACGGGTGAAAACCAAGGCGCCAGGGCTTGTGCCGCCTGTCGCTCATTACCGAATCGGAATTATGCCGACTTTGCCTTCTTCTGGCCAGAATATCCGGGGGTGCTCGGAAAGAAATTTATTGAATTAAATCAATAAGAAATGCCTTGGAGTGTCAGGGGTGGCGTGGCCCGACGGACACGCCTTCAGGCGGTGCCCCGGCGCCTGAAGGGATAGGCGAGAGTCACCCCGATCGCGACGAGCGCGCGCCACACGCCGCGCACAAAGGCAATGGGCGCACTGACCAGCGCGACGAGCGGCATGAACACGAGCAGAAAGATCGCCCCGCGAACGCTCCGGGCAGCCCAGTAGCCGGCGCGTCGGGCATAGTCCGTCCGTGCTTCGAGTGGCCAGAGCCGTTGCCACCATTCGCGTGCGACGCTGAGACCCGCAAAGCCAATGAAAATGAGGATGAGGTAGCCGACCTGAATGAGAGACGGAATGCCCGGCACGAAGCGCGCGTCGAGCTCACGCTGTCGGGCCCGGCTCGTGAGGTCCAGCCGCAGGCCATTGGCGACGATGGTGCCTGTCACTTCGGGCGCAAGATCTCGCCAGGTCTCGCTGACGGGCGCCGTCCAGCCGCTGCCGCCCCCGCGCGGAAAACCGGCGAGTTGGAAGGATGTGCGCAACTCGCCGATCGCGATGGCATCGGTCTCGACGGGTATGCCGCCGGTCAGTTGTCCGATGAGATCGGGGAGCGCCGGCCGCGCCCGCGGGCCGTCGAAACGCGTGAGGCCCACGCGCTGCCAGAACCAGTTGCGCGTGCCGGGCTGGCGCGCGCTTGCGCTTTCGATGATCACGACATTGACGTCATGCGCCGCTGCAGCTTTCCGCAACTCGTCGAGCATGAGTGCTCGCTCCGGGCCGCTCGACGCCCGGTAGTGCAGCGCGCCGCCTTTCATGCGGCCGCTGATCACGATGGTGCCGCGGGCAACGGCGCTCAGCATATGCGGCAAGCGCTCGGGATCGACCGTCTCCACGGCGACGCGCCCGGGCGTCGGATCGGCCGGCCGCGTGCGCTTGAGTAGGCCCATTGCTCCCGGTTCGAGCGCCAACACGCGGAGCCCCGAGAGATCCACCGGTCGCGCGATCTGCCAAAGCATCTCGTGTACTTGCTGACGGTCGCGGATCGGCACGTGCACGCCATTGCCGACATCGAGGCTGTAGTGCTCGACGCCGTCGACGACGCGCTGCACGAGCCTGTGGACGCGGCTTTCGATGAGCGCATCGAACTCCGCGTCGGCGGGCAGCTCCTTGAGCTTTGTCCGGTCCTTGAAGAGAGTGTCGCCCGTGAGGAGAATGATGTGCTTGGAGGCTTCCTCGGTGAGCGGCGCGAGCACGCGCAGGCCTCGGGTGAGTTCTTCGGGCGTCGCCGCCGTGAATGTCTCGCCTTCGGCATTGCGCAGGCGCCAGTGTCCCTCGTCGGTCAATTCGGCGGCGACGGCGCGGGAGCGTCGGGCTGTCGGGAGCGTCTTCAGATGCGCGCCCGCTTCATCGATCGCGGAGAGCCGCTTGCCCGCCCGGCTCGGGGCGCCGTCATCGGCGTGCTTGAGAATACGCGTCAGCCAGTTCGCGTCAGCCGACGATGTCGACGCGAGCAAAGCCAGCGCGAGGATGCAAAGTCCCAGCAGTCCGAAGTGGTGTTTCGAAAACTCCATGCCGCCACTCTATCAGTACGATTGCGGCGGATGCGGTGCGGAGCTTTTCAGCCCTTGGCTTTCGCGCGCGCCGTGGCGAAATCGGGCGGACGCTTCTCGAAGAAGGCGGCGAAGGCCTCCTGCGCTTCGGCGCTGCCCATGCAGGATTTAAAAACCTCGGATTCGGCCTCGATCTGCGCGCTCAGAGCCGCCGGGTCACCGCGCATGAGACGGCGTGCAGCGAGGAGCGCACCGCGCGGCTTGCTCGCGAGGCGGCGAGCCGCCTTCATGGCCGTGGCTTCGAGATCGGCCGCCGGAACGACCGCATTCACGATGCCCGCTTCCTTGGCGCGCTCGGCATTGAAGGGCTCGCCGAGGCAGAGAAGCTCGAACGCGCGCGCATTGCCCATGCGCATGACCGCCGTGAGGCTCGAAGCCGCTTCCGGCACGAGGCCGAGATCGAGGAAGGGCGTGCGGAGGCTTGCTGTCGGGCTCGCATACACGAGATCGCAGTGGAAGAGCATGGTCGTGCCGATGCCGATGGCGAGACCGTCCACGGCCGCGATCATGGGCTTCGTTACCTTCGGCAGTCGCCGGATAAAGCTCAGCGACGGTGTCGGGATGCCGTCACCGCTGCCAGCTTTGGAACGGCGGATGAAGTCGTTGATGTCGTTGCCGGCATTGAAGATGCCACCCGAGCCGATGAAGACGTGCGCGATGATGCCGTCATCCTTCTCGCCGCGATCCAGTGCTTCCGACATGGCGTCGTACATGCCGCCGGTGAAGGCATTTTTCTTGTCCGGCCGTGTGAAGCGAATGACCTGGATTTCGTCGGCGATGCTGACGTCGATATCGCGCTGCTCGCTCATGGTGGTTCTCTCGCTCCCTAGATTTCTATGCCTTCGCTCGCCGCGAATGCTGCAAGCCCGTCGCGGATGCTGCGTCCGCCCTTCGCAATCAGATCGGCGACGGCCTGCTCGGTATGTGCCGCGTGCAGGCCGAGTATCATGCTCTTGACCGGGCCGATGCTGGCTGGCGCCATGGAAAGCGTGCGGAAACCGGCGCCGATAAGCGCCATGGCCTCGAGCGGTCGTCCGCCGATTTCGCCGCAGAGCGCAACCGGCTTGCCATGACGCTTGCCCGCTTCCGTCACGCCTTTCAGCGCACGCAAGAACGACGGCGCGAGCACATCGAAGCGCCCCGAGACTTTCGGATTGCCGCGGTCGGACGCGAAGAAATACTGCATGAGGTCGTTGCTGCCGACCGATGCGAAATCGACAAGCGGCAGCACCTGATCGAGGTCGAACAGCAGCGACGGCACCTCGATCATGATGCCGAACTGCACGCGCGGCGGTTCCGTGCCGCTGCGCCGCCGCAGAAGATCGATCTCGCGATCGAGAACGGCGCGCGCGGCGATGATCTCGCCGGGTTCCGAGACCATCGGGATCATCACGCGCAGATCGGCGCCTTCGGCTGCCCGTAGCATCGCGCGCAACTGAGTGCGCAGGAGCGCGGTACGATCGAGGCCCATGCGGATGCCGCGCCAGCCGAGCGCCGGGTTGTCCTCGGCGTGCTGGCGCATGTAGGGCAGGACCTTGTCACCGCCGATGTCGAGCGTGCGGAAGGTGACGGGACGCCCGCCCGCTCCTTCGATGACGGCGCGATAGACCTGCGTCTGGCGGTCCCCGCGCGGGAACGTCGCCGTGATCATGAACTGCAACTCGGTGCGGAAGAGGCCGATGCCCTCGGCGCCCGACTGTTCGAGATGCACAAGATCGTCCGGCAGGCCCGCATTCATCTGCAGCGAGATCTGCGCGCCGTCCTTGGTGATGGCGGGCCGGCCGACGAGCGAGCGGTACTGGCGCTGCTGGCGCGCGCGGAAGCGCACCTTGTCGGAATAGGCCTGGATCACGTCACTTGTCGGGCGCACGAACATTTCGCCCGTGTTGCCGTCGACGATGACTGGATCGCCAGCGTCAATGCGCTCGATCACGCGGCGCACATCCGTCACGGCAACGATGCCGAGCGCGCGCGCAACGATCGCGACATGGCTCTGTCCGCCGCCTTCCTCGATGACGAGGCCGCGCAGTCGCGTGCGATCGTAGTCGAGGAGATCGGCCGCGCCCATGTTGCGGGCTATGACGATCGCATCATGCGGGAGTTGCTTGTCGACGGCGCTGCCGCCCTCGTTCGGCGCCGCCAGGATGCGCAGCAGGCGGTCCGAGAGATCTTCGAGGTCGCGCACCCGGTCGCGCCAGTAGGGATCGCGCTGGCGCAGCATTCGCGCCCGCGTCTCGTTCTGAACGCGCTCGACGGCGGCTTCCGCCGTCAGCCCCGACCCGATGGCTTCCTTGAGGCGCCGCTGCCAGCCGCGATCATTGGCGAACATGCGGTACGCTTCGAGAATGTCCTTGTGCTCGCCTTCGCGCGCGAGGTCACCGGCGCCGAGCATCTCGTCGACGGTGGCCTTGAGCTCCGCAATGGCGGACTCGAGGCGAAGCGCTTCGGCTGCGGGATCGTCCGACGTGAGGCGCGTGACAACAACGCGCGGCTGATGCAACACGGCATGGCCGAGCGCAATGCCGTCAGAGATGGACTGGCCCTTGACCACATGGCCGACGCGGCGGCTGAACTCGATTGCCATGTTGGCGCCGGGAATGCCGGCCGAGACGAGCTGCTCGGCGAGCACCATGGCCGTCGTCTGAAGGATCTCGACATCCTCGTCGGAGTACTCGCGCGGAGTCTTGTTCTGAACCGTGAGCACGCCGAGCACGTCGCCGCTGCGCAGGATCGGCACCGACAGGAACGAGTGATAGATCTCCTCGCCCGTTTCGGGGCGATAGGAGAAGGCTGGATGACTCTGCGCGTCCGGCTCGTTGATGGGTACGGCCATCTCGGCGCAGCGCCCGACGAGGCCCTCGCCGCGCTTCATGAACGTGCGGTGGATGGCGGACGGATTGAGGCCCTCGGTCGCGAACAGTTCCAGACTGCCGTCCTGGCGCTTCAGGTAGATCGAGCAGACCTCGGCCACCATGAGACCGGCGATCTGGCGGACAATCTTGTCGAGGCGGCTCTGGCCGTCGCCCGGTTCCTCGATAATCTCGCGCAGACGGCGCAGAATGATCCGCAGCCCCGGCTCGGTGGGCGGCCCGTGATCATCCTGGAAGGGTGCCTTCGCCATCTCGGCCCTGCATTCCCACGCCACGTCGTGCGCGGTCCTGGCGGACCGCCTCAAGCGACATTCCTACCCGATCAGGCTCTGTCGAGCCTATTGCTTATTGTGACGACGTCTCGCGCACCGAGAATATGCGACGTTCGCCAGAACTCGCGATCCTGAAGATCAGGCAGGATGGCCCAAGGCATGGGCTGGCGCTGCCTTCTCGCTTTCGTGGACCGACGGCAGTCATGCCGCGGCCACCGCTCGTTGGTCTGGTCCGTCCGCCGCTTATTCGGCGTCGAGACCGTAGAGCGAATGGAGCGTGCGTACGGCAAGCTCGGAATAGGCGCGGTCGATCAAGACGCTGATCTTGATCTCCGAAGTCGAGATCGCCTGGATGTTGATCCCTTTCTCGGAGAGCGCCTTGAACATGCGTGCGGCCACGCCCGCATGGCTGCGCATCCCGATCCCGATCACCGAGACCTTGACCACTTCGCCCGAGCTTTCGATGTCGAAATGTCCGATGTCCCGCGCGGCGCTTTTCACGACCTCGAGCGAACGCGGAAGGTCGGTCTGCAGCACGGTAAAGGTCATGTCCGTGTTTTTCCCGTCCGTGGACAGGTTCTGCACGATCATGTCGACGTTGATGTTGGCATCGGCGAGAGGCCCGAAAATCGCGGCTGCCACACCGGGTCGGTCGGCAATCTTGCGGAGCGTGATCTTGGCTTCGTCGCGTGAGAATGCGATGCCGCTGACGACTTGCTGTTCCACGATTTCATCCTCGTCGCAAACGATCGTGCCGATCTCGTGCCAGGTATCCGGATGAGCGGCCGGGATCTCGTCGGGTGGTGTAAAGCTCGAAAGGACGCGCGTGCGCATCCGATGGACCATGGCGAGCTCGACGGAGCGCGTCTGGAGCACCTTCGAGCCGAGCGAGGCCATCTCCAACATCTCCTCGTAGGAGATACGCGACAGGCGGCGCGCTTTCGGTTCCACGCGCGGGTCCGTCGTGTAGACGCCGTCCACATCTGTGTAGATGTCGCAGAGGTCCGCCTGCAGGGCGACGGCTATGGCCACCGCGCTCGTATCGGAGCCGCCGCGCCCCAGTGTGGCAATGCGATTACGCTCCGGCTCGACACCCTGGAAGCCGGTGACTACGGCCACCTCACCCGAGGCGAGCCGCTCGCGCAGCTTCTCGCCCGGAATATCCGTGATGCGGGCGGCGCCATGGGCGGCGTCAGTCAGGATCGGCACCTGCCAGCCCTGCCATGAGCGGGCCTGGATGCCGATGGATTGCAGGGCGATCGCCAGGAGACCGGCCGTGATGTTCTCGCCCGAGGCGACGATGGCATCGTACTCGCGCGCGTCATGCAGCAGCGCCGTCTCGCGAACCCAGGCGACGAGCTGGTTCGTCGTTCCCGACATGGCCGAGACGACCACCGCGACCCGATTGCCGGCGTCGACCTCACGCTTGACGTGTAGGGCTACGTTCCGGATGCGCTCGACATTGGCGACCGAGGTGCCCCCGAACTTCATAACGACCGTCGTCATGGTTCTCCCGGTGCGTCCGCTCGCCCGACAGCCGCAGGTTGTCCTGCAGTGCCCCACTGCCCAAATTGAGGTTCGGACGGTCGGACCGTCCGGGTTTCGATGCGCCAGCCCCGCCCGCCGGTCGGCCGATGGTCACGAAGCGCGGCGTACTCATACTCGGCCCGACCGGCCGTCGCAACCATGGCTCGACGCCGTATTGGCCCGATCGCGCGGCCAAGCAATATGACCACCTCGTAATTTGCGAACTGAAGAAGGATTAGCCTATAAGCTGTTGCGACCTATATAGACAGCAGGATGCCGGATGTGGCCGAGCAGGGCCTTTTCGTCCGGCGTCTGCATATCTCCCAACAACGAGCGAAGAAGGGCGTGGTAATGCCGTGGAGCAATCAAGGTGGCGGGGGCAGCGGTTGGAAAGGGGGCGGCGGTGGTGGCGGCCCCTGGGGCCAAGGCCCCTCTGGTGGCGGCAGCGGTGGTGGCGGTGGCCAGCAGCCCGACCTTGAAGAGCTTCTGCGGCGCAGCCAAGACCGCCTGAAGCAAGTCATGCCCGGTTCGGGTATTCCAGGGCCGTTGCTCGTCCTGCTCGCGGCAATCGGCATTGCGGTGGCTGGCTTCTATGCATTCACGTTCCGTGTTCAGCCGGACGAGCTCGGTGTCGTCCTGCGCTTCGGCCAGTTCGTCCGCCAGGAGCCGCCGGGCCTTCATTTCCGTCTGCCCTACCCGATCGAGGAAGTGCGCCTCCCCAAGGTGACGCGCAAGAATACCATCGAGGTCGGTTTCCGCTCGAGCGTGGTCCGCCGCGGGACCACGGGCACGACCAACGTTCCCGAGGAAAGCGGCATGCTGACCGGCGACGAGAACGTCGTCGAGGTACCGTTCGTTGTGATCTGGCGTATTCAGGATGCTGAGAAGTATCTGTTCCGCATTCAGAATCCCGAGTCGACAGTGAAGGACGTCGCCGAGAGCGCTATGCGTGAGGTCATCGGTAAAAACAACTTCGAGCGGATCCTGACGACAGAACTCGGCAGTGTCCGCACGTCGGTGCAGAAGCTGATGCAGGATACGCTCGACCGGTACGAGTCCGGCATCGTGATCGATGAGATCAGCTTGCAGCGGGTATTCCCACCGGCGGCCGTGGCCGACGCGTTCCGCGATGTTCAGGCGGCTCGCATCGATCTTGAGACCCTGAAGAACCAGGCGCAGGCCTACGCCAGCAAAATCGTTCCCGAAGCGCGTGGTGCAGCGGATCGCATAATTGCCGAGGCTGAAGCCTACAAGAAGCAGACTGTCGAGGAAGCAATCGGTCAGGCGTCGCGTTTCGGTGCCGTTCTCAGTGAGTATCAGAAAGCGCCGCAAGTGACACGCGAGAGGCTTTATCTCGAGACCATGGAGCGCGTTCTTGGGGGCGCCGATAAGATCATTCTGGACAGCAAGGCCGGTTCAGGCGTGGTGCCGTACCTGCCCCTTGATCAACTGCAGCGCAAGCCGCAACCTCAGGGAGCGAAATGACCATGCGCGCCATTTTCTCCTTCATAATCGCGCTACTCGGCGGCGCGGCGCTGCTCGCCTACTTCTCGCTGTTTATCGTTCATCAGAACGAGCAGGCGCTCGTGCTGGAATTCGGTGCGCCCAAGCGCATCATCAACCAGGCCGGCTTGCATTGGAAGATTCCGGTCGTCGAGACGGTGCAGTACTTCGATAAGCGCATCCTCGACCTCGAGATGACGCCACAGGAGGTGCCTGCTTCGGATCAGAAGCTGCTTCTTGTCGATGCATTCGCGCGTTACCGTATCAACGACCCGCTTCGGTTCTATCAGGCCGTGACGAGCGAAGACCAGGTTCCGCAGCGCTTCGGCCCGATCATCCAGTCGACGCTGCGCCGCGTGCTAGGCGGCGCTACGTTCACGGATATCGTGCGTGATCGGCGAGATGACCTGATGAAGCAGATCGCCGCCGAGGTGAACAAGCAGGGCCAGGGCTTCGGTCTGGAGGTTGTCGACGTGCGCATCAAGCGCGCCGACCTTCCTGAGAAAAACCTTCAGAGCGTCTACGACCGCATGAAGGCCGACCGCTTCAAGGAGGCGGAGGAGCTACGCGCCGAGGGCCGCGCGGCGCAGAATAAGATTCAGGCTGATGCCGATCGCGACTCGATCACCATCCGTGCTGAGGCGCGCCGGCGTGCCGATCAGATGCGCGGCGAGGGCGATGGCGAACGTAACCGCATCTTCGCGGAAGTTTTCAACCGGGATCCGGCGTTCTTCTCGTTCTACCGCTCCATGCAAGCGTACGAGCAGGGCATCAAGTCCGGTGAAACGCGGATGCTATTGTCGCCCGATAGTGAGTTCTTCCGCTACTTCAACAACCCGGCAGGTGCTAGCGCTCCCGCTGCGGCTACCGGGCAGCGATGAGCGATCTCGTTGCGGCTCTCGGTCTGGTTCTCGTCATCGAGGGCCTGCTGTGGGCCGCATTCCCCGGCATGGGGGCGCGGCTGTTGCAGGCGATGGCCGAAACGCCCGAGCCGGCGGTGCGCATTTCCGGCGTAGTCGCAATCGCCATGGGCGTCGCGATCGTCTGGCTGGTGCGGGGATGAGGACAAATGAAAGGGCCGCCCTTGTGGGCGGCCCTTTGCTTTTTTCATCAGGCTGCAGCGCTGATCAGAAGCGGATGCGGGTGCCTGCCTGAATGATGTGGAGATCCTCGAACTTGCCGATGTTGTCACGCATCAGTGTCTGCAGCTCGAAGCCGCTGAGCGAGTAGTTCTTGTAGGACAGCCAGAACTCCATCGCCGCAGCGTCGACGTGCTGAACGATGCCGACACCCCAATGCGTCAACTTGCTGCTCGAGCCGCCGAACGTATGGATCTCGACGTCGTTGGTATCCGTGAACGTGAAGGCCTGCGGGATCACGCCGACGAACTCGGTATCCTGGCCAACGCCTTTCCACTGGCTGTACTCGCCGTAGAGGACCGTATCGCCGATACCGAAGAAGTTCCGCGCAACGCCACCCGACAGGTAGAAGAAGCTGGCATCATAGTTGGCGCGCTTCGCCCCCTGCTGAATGCCGATATCGTCGTCTGTCGGAAGAAGTGTGCTGGCGGCAACGCTGTCCTGGCTCTTCATATCGCGCCAACCAGCGGCACCGGTGAAGAACAGGCCGGGCGGCATGTGGCGGATAGAGAGCGAGCCGGCGAGCTGCTCGAGCTTCTTGCTGCACTCGGTTGAGCAGAAGAGATCGCCCGGCGTGCCCTCGTAACCTGAGCGAACGCTATAGCCCAGGGCGCCCGCCAAGCGAATGCCATTGAACTCGCCGGCGTAGCGGATCGCGGCATCCCAGTAGTCGTCCTCACCCCATGACGCGCCGAGCGTAAAGCCCGCGATCGTCGGGGTCCGGTACTGGATGTGCTCGATACGCTCGTTCAGCCAGTCACCCGAGCCTCCCTGAAAGAAGCCCCCCCAAGTGCCGGATGCGAGATACCCGTTGCCGGTGATGTTGTGTAGGTCACGGCTGAACAAGCGCATGCCGCTCGAATGCAGACGGACATCGTTGGAAGCTGCCATGCCTTTGCCGGATAGATCGACAGTGATGGTGCTTCCCGCGGCGACCGTTCCGTGACCGAGTGAAACGCGGCCAAGGCGACTGTGCTCGAGCCAAGCCATGGCTTCGCGCAGGTTCGAGGACGTCGCGCCGGCATCCTGACCGGTGCCGCCGCTGATCGTGTTGCTCGGCGGAGCGCTGCCCAGGGTCTGGTTCTGCGAGCCCGAAGAGTTGGCGAAGGCCTCGAACTCATAGATGAAGCCCGCGGTGATCTCCGGCGAGATACGTGCGCTGCCGGTCATCCGCCAGCGCGAGTTAGACTGCGCCGGCCCGGAGAAATACGTATCGCTCTGGTGCCCATCATCCCAGAACATGAGCTGCTGCGAGATCTGGCCGGAGATGGTCAGGCTGACTTTCCGGTTGCCCTTGCGGGCGGTCGTGGCCTCGAGTTCGGCAACCCGTTCCTCGAGGTCTGCGCAGCAGTTTCCACCAAGGTCCGCGGCGGCGGCTGGGCTCAAACCCACCAGCAGCGCAGCAGCGGCGGCCATCGAAACGCGACTGAGTGTCGTCATCGATCCCCCATTCATTTGTCCGATCTCCATTTTTTCCGATGCTTCCAGCGCGGAAGCAGAGTGCGCAGCCCGGTGGCTGGTTATCGTTCGCGTTCCTTCGAGGCCGCACGCGCGCGCCTCAAGCACGCGCCGTCACGAGGGAACACGTTGAAAGCAAACGCGGAACTCGAATTCGCACGCGGTCCGCGGCAGGACCAGATGAGCACCGGGCTTGCTTCCTGCGCTTGCGACCGGCCTCAACGCGGCTTGCAACCGCGCCTCGGCCGATCAGCAATGAGACCTCGACTGGAGGACTCACTGTCGCCGCAACCAATGGTTGTGTGATAGTGGAGATGCACGCTCGGAGCAAACGCATTGCGTGTGCGTAGAGGTTTTCAGCAACCTTAGGTGGATTTCCTGCAACAGTGTGCGTTGCGCGCGAGTTCGGCGCGCGTAGGTGTGGCGATCCAGACGGGTGGCGTCCGGCGATGGCGCGCACAAGAATTAAGCCGGCCGCCTTGGGGCGACCGGCTTGATGGACGAGCTAAATCCGAGTGGTGATGCCCGCGGCGGGGCGGTTGTTACTGCCGCGCCTGTCAGGCCGGCAAGGAGGTCTCGACGAGGCGAGCCCAGTACGAGACGCCGGCGGGGATCGCTTCGTCGTTGAAATCATAGGCGGGGTGATGCACGCCCGCCGTATTCCCGTTGCCGATGAAGACAAATGCGCCCGGGCGAGCTTCCAGCATGTAGGCGAAGTCCTCGCCGCCGAGGACCGGCGGTGCGTCATCGTTGACGGCTGTATCGCCGGAAATCTCGCGCGCGACCCCGACTGCAAAGCGCGTCTGCGCCTCGTGATTGATGCACACCGGATAGCCGTCCCAGTAGTCGAGCTCGATCTTGGCGTTGTAGGTCTTGGCGATGCCGTCGCAGATCTCGGCGATGCGCCGCTTGACCATCTGACGCACGTCCTCCTTGAGCGTACGCACAGTGCCGGCGAGCTTTGCCGTCTGCGGAATGACGTTCATCGCGTCGCCCGCATGGAACATGGTCACGGACACGACCGCGGAATTCACCGGATCGACGTTGCGCGAGACGATCGTCTGCAGCGCGGCGTGAAGCTGGCAGCCGATGGCGACTGGATCGATGCCGAGATGCGGCTTGGCGGCGTGCGTGCCGACGCCCTCGATGGAAATGTCGATCCGGTCGGAGGCCGCGAGCAACGGGCCGGGCCGCGTGGCGAAGTGGCCGACCGGGAGACCGGGCGCGGTGTGCATCCCGTACACCTCAGTCACGCCGAAGCGGTCCATCATGCCATCGTCGACCATAGCCTTGCCGCCGGCACCGCCTTCTTCGGCCGGCTGAAGATGACGACCGCCGTGCCGTCGAAGTTGCGCGTCTCCGCGAGATACTTGGCGGCGCCGAGCAGCATGGCCGTGTGCCCGTCATGTCCGCAGGCGTGCATGGCGCCGGGGATCTTCGAGGCATAAGGCAGTCCGGTCAGCTCCTGCATGGGGAGCGCGTCCATGTCCGCGCGCATGCCGATTACGCGGCCGGACTTGTTCGTTTTCCCGCGAATGACCCCGACGACACCCGTGCGGCCGATGCCCGGCACCACCTCGTCGCAGCCGAATTCGGTGAGCTTATCCTTCACCAGGGTAGCGGTGCGATGGACCTCGTAGAGGATCTCCGGGTGCGCATGGATGTCACGGCGCCATTCGGTGATCTCTTCCTTGAGTGCCGAGACGCGATTGATGACGGGCATGGAAGTCCTCGAGTGTTGGCGTGAGTGAGAGAGAAGTGGACATGAAACGCCTTCGTGCCGCGTCGGTCAACGAAATGGTGGCATACGCTGCGGCGCACCACAGGGACGTCAGGCCGGCGCTTGCTCCGCGATCTCATGATATTGAGACCTGAGCCTCTGCGTGAGTATGCCGGGGGCTCCATTTCCGATGGATTTGCCATCGATAGAGACGACCGGCATCACGATCGACGTAGCCGAGGTGACGAACGCCTCGCGGGCCTCCAGCGCCTCTTCGAGGGTGAACGGGCGCTCGATAAACTCGATACCTTCCCGCTTCAGAAGATCAATGAGTGTATGGCGGGTGATGCCGGGCAGCAGGTCCGAGCCTAGCTCGCGGGTGATCAGGCGACCTTCACGATCGACAATCCACGCATTGGCTGAAGCGCCTTCAGTTACGAAGCCATTGCCATCGACAAACCAAGCGTCATTGGCACCACTATCGCGCGCGGCTTGCTTGGCCATGGAAGCCGGCAGCAGCATAACCGTCTTTATGTCGCGATTGGCCCAGCGGATGTCAGGTCTGCTGATGACGGCAATGCCTTTTTCGGCCAGGGCTTCAGCTTTGCTGCGTGATTGCGATCGCGCCAGGCAAATGACGGTCGGCAGCGTATCCGGCGAGGGAAAGAAAAACTCTCGCTTCGCCGTGCCACGCGAGACCTGAAGGTAGATGACGCCATTTCGTACGCGGTTGCGGCGAACGGTTTCCCGTAACACGCGCGACCAGGAGGCAAGGCTCATCGGTAGTGGGATCTTGAGTTTGCCGAGCGAGCGCTCCAGGCGCGCCATGTGCCGTGTTTCGTCAATGATGCGACCGTCGCGCACTTCGATGCCTTCATAGACGGCATCAGCAAATAGATTACCGCGGTCCTCCGGGTGGATCGCTGCTTCGGCATAGGGCAGGTAGCGGCCATTCACGTAGACGGTGCGGGTCATCAGACCTCCGGATGCTTTGTTGGGGAAGCGCTCGCGCGCTCAGAAGAACTCGATGGAAACGCGGAAGAGCTGCTCGACATCGCGAACGCTGTCGGCTGTCGCGAAGAGCACCACGTGGTCCTTGATCTGGATCTGCGTATCTCCGTCGGGAATGATGACCTTGCCGCCCCGGACAATGGCGCCGACGCGCACACCTTCGAGCTGGGGCAGATCCTTGAGGGCCTTGCCGATGATGGGAGCTGTTTCCAGCGCCTCCGCCTCCATGAGCTCGCCGTCGCCATTGGCGACACTATGCACGGAGAGAATGCGCCCGCGGCGCACGTGCTGAAGGATGCGGCTGACGGTGACGACACGTGGATTGATCTCGGAATCGATATCGAACGAGCGGATAACGCTGGCATAGCCGGAGCTGTTGACGAGACAAAGGCTGCGCGCCGCACCGAGCTGCTTCGCCAGCGCGCACGCGAGAATATTGACCTGATCATCGTTCGTGAGCGCCACGATCGTGTCGGCACTGGTGATCTCTGCTTCGCGCAGGATCGCCTCGGTCAAGGCATTGCCGTGGAGGACGACCGTGCGCTCGAGGTGATCGGCGATCTCGATGGCGCGCGCGCGGCTCGCCTCGATCATCTTGACCCGGACGCCCGAGTGGCGGCGCTCGAGCTCTCGCGCGACATAGAGGCCGACATTGCCGCCCCCTGCGATCACCACGCGGCGCGTCGGCGCTTCGGTCTGTCCGAAGATGCTGAGCGTACGTGCAACCTGATTTGAAGGCGTCACGACGTAGACATCGTCGCCCTCGATAATCTGGTCGTCGCTGTGCGGGATGATGAGCTCGCCCTTGCGCTGTATGGCGACCACGATGGCGGGGAGATCGGGGAAGAGCTCGGAAAGCTGGCGCAGGGGCGTGTCGAGAACCGGGCAGTCGCTGTCGCAGGTGAGTCCGATGGACGTCACGGCACCATCGACGAAGCTCACCGTATCGAAGGCGCCCGGCAGCGAGAGCCGCCGCAGAACCATCTCGCCGACTTCGCGCTCGGGCGATATGATGACGTCGATGCCCATGCCGCCGCGGCTGAAGAGGTTCGCCCATTCCTTGTTGAGATAGGTCTGCGAGCGCACGCGCGCGATCTTCGTCGGCACGTCGAAGAGCGTACCCGCGACCTGGGCCGCGACCATGTTGATCTCGTCGTGGAGTGTGACCGCGATGATCATGTCGCAATCGCGGGCGCCTGCCCGTTCGAGCACATCCGGATGCGCACCATTGCCGACGTAGGCGCGTGCATCGAGCGTGTCGTTGACCTTCTGGACGAGATCGGGCTGGACGTCGATCATGGTGACGTCGTTGCCCTCGGCAGAGAGCTGCTCGGCAATGCCGTAGCCAACCTGGCCGGCGCCGCAGACGAGTACCTTCATGGGGAGCCGCCGTGGTTACATTCCGAGCGCGTCAACTCATACCAAACTACGCCGTGCTCGGTGCCGCGAAAAGGCTCAGCATCAAAGGAGACTGTGCGCGTGTAGTGCATGCCGATCTTTTCCATCACGCGACGCGATCCGAGGTTCACTGCCATCGTGCACGCCATGATCTTCTCATATCCGTAGCTTCTGAACCCCCAGCTCACCAGGGCCGAAGCCCCTTCCGAGGCCAACCCCTCCCCCCAATCCAACCGGCGCAGGCGAAATCCGAGTTCTGCCATCGTTTCATTCTCCGGCCACAAACAGAACCACCCGACGAATGCGTCGTTGGCGGTACGACGCGCCGTCCAGACGTGAGGCTCTATTCCTCTGGGCATGAGGAACGTTGCATTCGGATCGATGTGCTCGTGATCGACTGCGCGCCCGCCGTTGAGAAAGCGCATGACCTCTGGATCAAGCTCAAGCTTGATGAAGTCGGTACGGTCACTCGGGGAGCAAGGACGGGGTGTCAGCTGAACTGTCTGCAAAACGGCCATTCTCGAACCTCCAGCCAAGGCCCTAACACGTATGGCTCGATTTGCTTCTGATTTTTGACGCAAGGCACCTTTAAGCGCTGGATGATCAACGCTAAACCGGTGCGCCGGATTTCTGCGCCTTGACGGCGGCATAGTAGGCCCAGAGCAGCCGCGCGGCCACGCCCCGGTAAGGCCGCCAGCGCTCGGACATTTCCTCCAGCTCCACCAGCGTCAGCCGCTCGCCCTGCTTTGCCGCGATGGCCGCGGCGATCTGCAGCGCGAGGTCGCCAGCCGCGAAGGCGTCGGCGCGGCCGAGGCAGAACAGGAGGTAGATGTCGGCCGTCCAGGGGCCGATGCCGCTCACCTGGCGCAGGCTCTCGTGCACGACCGCTTCCGGCGCCGTCGCCAGCGCGTCGAGATCGAGCGCGCCCGATTTCACCGCCGTCGAGATCGCGCGAAGCGTCCTAATCTTGCCGCCCGACAGCCCCGCAGCCCGCAGCACCTCGTCCGGGGCCTTCAGGATCTTGTGTGCGCTCAGAGGGCGCAGAGCGGCTTCGAACCGCCCCCAGATGGCGGCGGCGCTGGCGATGGAAAGCTGCTGCCCGACGATGATGCGGGCGAGGCCCTCGAACCCCGCCTGATTGCGCCGAAGCGGAGGATAACCGGCGATGTCATGGGCATGACGCAGGATGGCGCACTTGCGCCGCAGCGCGCGTATGCCCGTGCGGACGTGATCGTCGGTCTCGATGATGAGGAGCGGTGGCTTTCTTGCGGGCGGCATCGTCGAGGGCTCGAAGGGTTGCGCCAGGGATCGGCGGCGGGAGCCTGCCAGAGCGTCGCGCCGGATGGAACCGGGAATCTGCGGCCTCAGCCAACACTCCTGACATTCCCGCCACTGCTACGGCGCCAGCCCTGGCTCGCGCGGTCGACGAGCATGAACTCGGCGAGATTTTCGAGTGTGATGATGCCGATGACCTTGTCGCTTTCGTCGATGACACCGACCAACGGCTTGCCGCTCGAATGCAGGAGTTCGGCCGCTTCCGAGAGGGGCGCGCGGTAGTTGATCGTCGGAATATCGCGCTCCATGACCTCGATCACCGGCGTATCAGGGCCGCTGGTCGAGAGGGCCTGGATCATGCCGTCGCGGGTCAACACGCCACGCAGGCGGCCGGCCCCGTCGGTGATCGGGAATTCGCGCTGTGGCGTGCCGAGGAGTGCGCTGACGGCATCGCTGACGCTGGCGTTCGTCTCGAGATGCGTGAACGAGGTGATTGTGGCGTCGCGCATGCTGGCGCGCTTTGTCGCGTCGCCGAGTTCCACCGCATAGGTCTCGTGGCTCGCGGCGAGAAACACGAAGAGCGCGATGAAGATCAGCAGCGGATTGCCGAACAGGCCGAGAAATCCGAGGCCGAAGGCGGCGGCCTGCCCTATGCGGGCCGCGATCCGCGTCGCCGTGACCTTGTCGAGTTTGTAGGAGAGCAGGGCCTTGAGCGCGCGGCCGCCGTCCATGGGGAAGGCCGGAAGCAGGTTGAACACGACCAGCATGATGTTGATCAGCGCCAAGCGCGAGACGAAATCGATATTCTGCAGGGCGGCGGGATCCGCTTGGCTGTTCGGGATGCTGGCGCCGAAGAAGGCGAACAGGACAAAGGCGATGGCGACGTTCACCGCCGGGCCGGCCAGCGCGATCAGCAACTCCTGGGTGGGGTTGTCCGGCATCTTTTCGATGCTGGCGACGCCTCCGATCGGCAGCAGGATGATGTCCTTGGTGCCGATGCCGAACTGCCGGGCCATGAGGACGTGGCCGTACTCGTGAGCGAGCACGCAGGCAAAGATCGCGACGATGAAGCCGACGGCGGCAAATCCGGCTGCCGCTCCTCCCTGGCTGCCGGCGACCAGCCCGAACCAGGCGAGCAGCAGGAAGAAGGTCAGGTGGATGCGGACCTCGGTGCCAGCAATCCGGCCGAGCGATATGGACCAACCCATCATGAGCAAAATGATCCTTCCGCGTTCATCACGATACGGTTCAATCTATCAGAAGACCGACGGTTCCGCGACCTGAGGAGGGGTGGCAGCAGGTGCACAAAAAGAGCATTTTGCGGTGCACAGACCGTCTGTGCTCATGCCTCCAGTGAGTCGCAGTCTTTTGCTCAGACGCGCACTTAAGGGGGTCGAAATTATTATTTCGATTCTAATGCTTATCAGCCGCGGGGCCGGTTGATTATCGGCGCGAAGGCGGCGCCCTTATCCACAGACTTGGAATGAGTCAAGAAGACACGTGCATAAAATGGGATGATGCTGTATATATCTGAGGTGACAGAACGTCTTGTCAGGGCGGGACGAGAGGTTGTGTCGCGGTGAGTCGGCATCATGTGGGGTGCCGGTGTGCGGGGTGTGTCATGTTAGTCAAGCCCATGATCATGGTGATCGTATCGGCGTTGCTTGGCCCTGCTATGGGGGTCGGCCTGTTCCTATTGATGCAGGTCCACTGAGGCCCGGTGAGACGATCGGATTTCGTCGCATACCATCCTCCTAAGGGATGGCCGGATAATCGTTTTTATCAGCAGTCTTTGACGTCGTGGATCGCTCGTCGGTTTGCGAGCGCTATTTTGCGCGCGTTCGATCCGTGCCCCCATCGATGGCCTCTCGAATGGCCTGGGCCAGTTTCACCTGACGATAGGGCTTCATCAGCACCTTGATGCGCAGCACGTCGATTTCCCCGGCGTCGATCAGGCCGCCTGCATAGCCGGTCGTCAACAGCACAGCGATTTCCGGGTGGGTAGCGCGCAGGCGCTGCGCGAGCTCCAGGCCCGATATGCCGCCGGGCATCATGTAGTCGGTGAAGACGACCGCCGGCTTGAGGCCGTCCGCAATGGCCCTGAGCGCCTGGTTCGCATCGCTGACGGCCTCCACCTCATAGCCGAGGGCCGTCAGCCGCTGGATAGTGAGGCGGCGCACGTTCGCATCATCCTCGACAGCCAGCACCATCTCGCCACGCCCGAGGGGTAACGGCTCCTCCCGTCGCGGTGTCGGCGCGGAGACGTCGTCCGCATCGGCGCGTGGCAGGTAGATGCGCACCGTCGTTCCTTTGCCGATCTCACTGTAGAGCGTCGCGTGGCCCCCGGACTGGCGCGCGAACCCGTAGACCGAGGCGAGACCCAGGCCGCTGCCTTTGCCCGGCCCCTTGGTCGTGAAGAACGGCTCGAAGGCGCGCTCGGAAACCTCCGGCGACATGCCGTGGCCGTTGTCGGTCACCGACAGTACGACGTACTGCCCGACGGGCAGGCCGGGGATCAGCTCGGTGCTGGCGGCGTCGAGCGTGACATTGCGCGTTTCGACGACGATGCGGCCGCCGACCGGCATGGCGTCGCGTGCGTTGATCACGAGGTTGACGATCGCAGTCTCGATCAGCCCCGGATCGGCGCGCGTCATCCAGAGATTGGGCGCGGGTACGACGTCGAGGACGATGTTGGAGCCGATCGTGCGGCGCAGCAGGTCCGCCACGGCCGTGACCATGCCGTTGAGCGAGATCTTCTGGCTTTCCAGGCGCTGGCGACGCGCGAAGGTGAGCAGGTGGTCGGTGAGCTGGGCGCCCTTTTCGGCGGCGTCCTTGACCTCACGAAGAAGCTCGAGCTGGCCGTCGTCGGACAGGCGCGGCTCCAGCAATTCGAGATTGCCCACGATCACCGTCAGGAGATTGTTGAAGTCGTGGGCGATGCCGCCGGTGAGTTGGCCGATGGCTTCGAGGCGCTGGGCCGTCCGCGTCGCGGTCTCGCGCTTGAGTTCGCGGGTGACGTCGCGCACGAGCGCCACATAGCCAACGCCGAGATTGGCGCCGTCGCGCACCTCCGACCAGACGGCCTCGCCCGGGAAGCGCTCGCCGTTGCTGCGGCGGAAATTCGCGATGATGGGCGCCTGCGGCTGCTGAAGCTGGCGCTCCAGCGATGGCGCCGTCGATATGTGCTGTGCCGCCTCCTCCGCATCGTCGAAGAGCACGCTGATCGGCTTCCCGACGATCCGGCCTGCTTCATAGCCGAAGATGCGGGCAAAGGCCGGGTTCGCCACCTGGATCCTGCGATCCATGTCGGTGACGACGAAAGCGTCCGGAATGCTGTCGAAAATCGAGTGGAACAGCGCCTCTTCGCGCGCGAGCTGGCGCTCCGTCAGCCGCTGCTGGCGAAGATCGACCATGATGCCGGTGAAGTAGTCGGCGCCGCCCTCCACGAACTTTCCGACGGAGAGGTGGACGGGCACGCTGGACCCGTTCTTGTGCTGGCCGACGACCTCGCGGCCAATGCCGATGATGCGCCGCTCGCCCGTTGCTAGGTGGCGCGCGATGAAGCTGTCGTGCGCGTCCGCCAGATCTTTCGGCATGAGCATCGACACGTTGCGGCCAATGAGCTCCGCCTCGGTGTATCCGAACATGCGCTCGACGGCGGGATTGGCACCTTGGACGATGCCGCGTGCGTCAATGGTGACGATCGCGGACACGGCCGAGTCGAGTATGGCCTTGAGGCGCGCCGCGTCATTTGGCGTGGTATTCATGTCGCGCTTTTCTGCAGCCCGGTTCGTACCGTCGGCACCACCGCCGCTCCAAAGGGCGGTCCACCCTGGCTACCAAGCCAGGTCGATGACTGCAAGGATAGGCCCCGGGCTTTCCTCGCTCTGCTACTCGCGCTAAGCGGCGGTGCCTGCGGCAGGCGTATCCAGCTCGGCATCGAGCGCGCCATCGGGCTCGAGGTGTGGCGCCCCGCCGCACCAGTTGGTGAGCACGAGATCGAGATCGTCGGGCTCGAAGGGCTTTGCGAGATAATCGTCCATGCCGCCGTCGAGGCAGCGCTTGCGGTCCTCGCTGAAGGCATTGGCCGTGAGCGCGACGATCGGCGGGCGGCGATGTCCCGCCTCGTCGAACATCTCCTTGATGAGCCGCGTCGCTTCGAGACCGTCGATCTCCGGCATGAGCACGTCCATGAACACGAGGTCGAAGTCGGGCGCGCTGCCGTCGATCGTCGCACGCAGCGCCTCGATGGCCTCGCGGCCATTGGAGACGCGCTCGACGCGGCAACCCGAGCGCTCGATCATGCGCGTGGCGAGCAGCGCGTTGATGTCATTGTCCTCTGCGAGCAGCACGCGGATCCCGCTGTGCTCGCCATCGGTCGTGTCGGCGCGGGAGTGATCGCGTTGCGGCAGTGTCGCTGTCGTGCGCGGCGTCACCGCACGCGTGATGATCTGCGTCACGATCGACGAGGGCCGGACGGGGCGGACGAGATAGGCATCGAAGCCGCTGGCCTTGAAGGCGGGTAGCGAGGGGCGGCTCGATGGCTCGATCAGCACCACGCCACGCACCGAGCTCTTGTCGCCATCGCGCAGCGTCTCAAGCAGATGGCGTGCGGTCTCTACGCCGCTTTCGCCGCCGATCAGGAGTGTGCTGAAGCGCCGGGCCGGCCCGCGAGACCCGCGTGTCAGGCGATGGGCATCGGCAATGCTGCTCTCGACCGCATCGAAGCCGAGCGAGCGCAGCACCTCGGCAACGATCCGCCGCTCGACGGGCCCGTCCAAGGCGACGAGGATGACCTGCGGCTCGCCTGCGCGCGTCGGCACATCGAGCACGGGCCGGCTCAGCGGCATGACACCGGCCGTCAGGCTCAGCGTGAACGTCGAGCCGATGCCGAGCGCGCTCGTCACCGTGATATCGCCGCCCATGCCGCGGGCGAGACGCCGTGAGATCGCGAGGCCGAGACCAGTGCCGCCGCGTTGGCGACGCACGGCTTCGTCGGTCTGCTCGAACTCGCTGAAGAGGGCCGGCAGCGTGCTCTCGGCAATGCCGATGCCCGTATCCGTGATGCGGATCGACAGCCGCACGGCGGCCCCCGACGGCTCCATCTCGCCGTTGACCCGGACAGCGATGCCGCCCCGGTCGGTGAACTTGATGGCATTGCCGATGAGGTTCAGGAGGATCTGGCGCAGCCGCATGGCATCGCCGATCACGAGCTTGGGCAATGAAGGCTCGATCCACCAGGCGAGGTCGAGCTTCTTCTCGCTGGCCTTGGGCTGGAGCAGCTCGACGGCGGATTCGATGCATTGATCGAGCTCGAAGGGCTCGGCTGCGATCTCGAGCTTGCCGGCTTCGATGCGCGAGAAGTCGAGGATCTCATCGATGAGCGAGAGCAGCGTGCGTGCTGATTCCTCTATAGCGCGGGCGTACGTGCGCTGGTCGGCGCTGAGCGGTGTCTCCGTAAGCAAGGCGGACATCCCGAGGATGCCGTTCATGGGCGTGCGGATTTCGTGGCTCATGGTCGCGAGGAACCGCGACTTCGCACGGTTCGCTGACAAGGCGGCGTCGCGCGCCGTCTCCAGCTCCTGCTCGATGCGGCGCTGATCCGTGATGTCGCGCCCGACACGCTGGATCTCGATGCCGAGGCCGTCGTGCGTGGGCGCAGTCTGCTGTTCGAAAGCAAACCAGCGCGGTCCGATGGGTGTGAGGAGCCTGAGCTCGAAGGGCGGCGTTACGGCAGTATGCGCGCTTTC
>JAEYPL010000328.1 GCA_023410905.1 Pseudomonadota bacterium | reverse complement strand
GTCCCTTCTCCCCGTCCTATACGGGGAGAAGGTTAGGATGAGGGGCGGCCACACATGTCAACGTCGGCATTTGCCGCCGCCCCTCACCCTAGCCCTCTCCCCGCGCGCGGGGAGAGGGGATTCTTGCGGCGAGCGCAGCGCGCTCCAAATACATAAAGAACGGGGATGCGAGGGTGTCCGTCGTGCCTAGGACACGCGCCTTCGGCACGACGTGTGTTACGGGCGACAGCCCTGTTCGCGCTGAAGGCGCGACGCACGGCAAAGACGCGAACAGCGATCACCGGATCGTGTTACCATTCCAAAGTACGTACTGATCCGGGTTACAGATGAATTCCGACACGACATCAGAAACCATGCCCTGGCACGCGCGCGTGCTGACGATCTTCCCGGACATGTTTCCGGGACCGCTCGGCGTATCGCTTGTCGGCACAGCGCTGGAGAACGGCATCTGGCAGTTCGATTGCGTCGATATTCGCGACTTCGGGCTCACCAAGCACCGCACGATCGACGATACGCCGGCCGGTGGCGGCGCGGGCATGGTCATGCGCGCGGATGTGCTGGGTGCGGCCATCGATCATGCGCGTGAGGATATGCCGGACGTGCCGCTCATCTACCTGAGCCCGCGCGGGCGGCCGCTGAAGCAGGCGCGCGTGCGCGAGCTGGCCGCAGGCCCGGGCGCGATCCTGCTGGCGGGGCGGTTCGAGGGGGTGGACGAGCGGGTGATCGAGGCGCGCGGGCTCGAGGAGATCTCGATCGGCGATTATGTGCTCTCGGGCGGCGAGCTGGCGGCCATGGTACTGATCGATGCGTGCGTGCGGTTGCTGCCGGGCGTGCTCGGTGCCGAGGCCTCGCTGAGCGAGGAGAGTTTCGAGAGCGGCCTGCTCGAATATCCCCAGTACACGCGCCCGCGCGACTGGGAAGGCCGCGCCATTCCGGACATCCTGCTGTCCGGCGACCACAAGCGCATTGCTGCGTGGCGGCGCGCCGAGGCCGAACGCCTGACGCGCGAGCGCCGACCCGATCTGATCACCGGAAGCCCGAAGGCCAAGACTTAAGGAGCACGCACATGATCCCGCTCGTTCTCGGCCTCGCGGTCTTCATCGGCATCCATCTCGTGCCGACATGTCCAAGCACGCGCGGCAATCTCACGGCGCGCTTCGGCGAGGGCGCCTACAAGGGTCTGTTCACGCTCGTGGCGTTCGTCGGTCTCGCGCTGATCGTCTACGGCTTCGGGCAGGCAAGATACGCGGCGAGCGGCAATCCAATGCTTTGGGATCCGCCGCGCTGGACGCGTCATGTCACCATGACGCTCATGCTGCCGGTGTTCGTGCTGCTGGCGGCGGCTTACCTGCCGGGGCGCATCAGTGCGGCCGTGAAACATCCCATGCTGCTGTCGGTGAAGCTCTGGGCATTCGCGCATCTACTCGTCTCGGCGCGGCTCGCGAATTTCATTCTGTTCGGCGCACTACTGTCTTGGGCGGTCTATGACCGCATTTCCGCGAAGCGGCGCGCGCTGCCGATCAAGAGCGGTCCCGTGCGCAATGACATCATCGCACTCGTTATCGGCCTGCTCGCCTATGCCTTCATGCTGACGCGTGGGCACACTTTGCTCATCGGCGTGCCGATCATCTCCTGAGGTTTCATGCTGTCGCTCGACCTGATTGCCTTCATCACCTTCGTGGTTCTGATCGGCGGCTATCACATCATTACGGGTTACCGGCCGCTCGTGGACCGCAGCATCGTCGGCGCAGTGCAGGCGCAGCGCGTCGCCTGGATGCAGAACATGGCGGCGCGCGACGTCAGGATCGTCGATGCGCAGCTGCTGGCCTCGCTCTCGCAGGGTAATGCGTTCTTCGCCTCGACATCGGCGATCGGCATCGGCGGCTTGGCAGCGATGATCGGATCGGGCGATCAGGTGCAGAAGCTGTTCGAGCGCCTGCCCTATGCGGCGCAATCGACGCCGGTCGTGTGGGAAATGAAGCTGATCCTGCTGATCACGATCTTCATCTACGCGTTTTTCAAGTTCGCATGGGCCTTCCGGCTCGCGCACTACACCGCGATCATGATCGGTGCGACCCCGATCGCGAACGGCAGCAATCAAGCGGAATGTGACGAGCACGCGCTCAGAACCGCGCGCCTGATCGGCATTGCCGGCGAGCATTCAAACAGCGGGCTTCGCGCATTCTATGCCGCGATCGCTGCACTCGCGTGGTTCTATCACCCGTTTGCGTTCATGATTGCGAGCGTGTGGGTGCTCACGATCCTGATCCGGCGCGACTTCCTCTCGCGCTCGCGGCGACTGCTGTTCGGCGAGAAAATGTAAACGGGGCCGAGCTGAGCCCGACCCCGTCGTAGATTCTTGCAGTGAAGCGAGACGCGATCAGCCGAGCTGGCTGACGATCTTCTGCACCATGTAGACCTGCAGGCCCTCGGTGCCGCCCTCGTGGCCGTAGCCCGAATCCTTGATGCCGCCGAACGGCATCTCGGGGAGCGCGAGGCCCTGATGGTTGATCGTGAGCATGCCCGCGTCGATGTTGTCGGCGAGCTTGGTCGCCGTCTTGGCATCGTGCGTGAAGGCGTAGCTCGCGAGACCGAACGGCAGGCTGTTCGCCTCCTTGAGCATCTCGTCCGTATCCTTGAAGCGGATCATCACCGCGACGGGGCCGAACGGCTCCTCGGAAAGGATGCGGGCGTTGGCCGGAACGTCTGTTACGACCGTCGGCTCGAAGAAGTTGCCCTGGTTGCCGATGCGATTGCCGCCGGCCTGTACCTTGCCGCCCTTCTCGCGAACGTCGGCGATGATCGACTCCATCGCATTGACGCGGCGCGGATTGGCGAGCGCACCCATCTTGCTGTCGGCATCGAGACCGTCACCGACCTTGATGCCCTTGGCGAGATCGATGAACTTGCCGACGAACTTGTCGTAGGCCTTCTCGTGCACGAAGAAGCGCGTCGGCGAGATGCAGACCTGACCGGCATTGCGGTACTTGAGGCCCGAGGTCAGCGACGCAACGGCATCCGTGTCGACGTCGTCGAAGATCATCACGGGCGCGTGGCCGCCGAGTTCCATGGTCGCGCGCTTCATGTGCAGACCGGCCATCGAGGCGAGATGCTTGCCAACCGGCACCGAGCCGGTGAACGAGATCTTGCGGATCGACGGATGCGGGATCAGGTACTCGGAGATCTCCGCCGGCACGCCATAGACGAGATTGAGCACGCCTGCGGGAACGCCCGCATCATGGAAGCAGCGCACGAGGCCGATCGGCGAGCCTGGCGTCTCTTCCGGGCACTTCAGGATGATCGAGCAGCCGGCTGCCAGCGAAGCCGCAATCTTGCGCACGGCCTGCGTGACGGGGAAGTTCCACGGCGCGAAACCGGCGGTGACGCCGATCGGCTCCTGGATGATCATGTTGCGCACGCCATCGGCGCGGGCCGGAATGATGCGGCCGTAGGCGCGCCTTCCTTCCTCAGCGAACCAATCGATGACGTCGGCGCCCGACATCACTTCCATCTTGGCTTCGGCGAGAATCTTGCCCTGCTCCATGGTGAGCACGCGGGCGATGTCATCAGCGCGCTCACGCACGAGGTTCGCCGCCTTGCGCAGGATGCCCGAACGCTCGAAAGCCGAAACCTTGCGCCAGGTCGCAAAGCCCTTCTCGGCAGCCTTGATCGCCTTGTCGAGATCGGGACGGCCGGCGAAACCCAGCGTCGCCAGCGGTGTGTTTTTCGCGGGGTTCATAACCTCCTGCGACTTGCCCGACGTCGGCTGAACCCACTGTCCATCAATGTAGTGATTGAGCGTTTCGTAAGCGGTCATGATTGCTCCTTCAGGGCAACGCGATATATATGGCTTGACATAACGGTTCGGGATGCTTCCAGGCAAGGAGTTTCCCGGTTTTCGGCGCCGGATTGGCGCAGGTCAGGCCTGACCGGCCCGCACGGGTCTCGCCTCTTACGGACGGTCGTCGAGTTCATAAAGCTCATCGGGCACGATGACCAGCCCGAACGCCAGACGAATGGCCACCGCGAGCACGAGAATGGCTAGAAGCGCTCTAAGCTGTTCGGCCTTCAGACGCTGGCTTGCCCTGACGCCGTACTGCGCGCCGAAGACTCCGGCGATCATGAGCGGTGCAGCCAACAGCAGATCCACCGAGAAATTTGTCGTCGCCTGCAGCAGTGTCGCGAAGGCGGTGATGAAGACGACCTGAAACTGCGACGTGCCGATGACGACGCGCGTCGGCACGCGCAGCAGGTAGATCAGCGCCGGTACGAGCATGAAGCCGCCGCCGACACCCATGATCGCTGTCAGCAAGCCAACGGCGGCGCCGATGAGCACCGGTGGGATAGCGCTCATATAAAGCTTGGCCGTCTGGAAGCGCAGCTTCACGGGCAGGCGCTGGACCCAAATGTGCTGGCCGCCACGACGGCTCGTGCTCTTCACCGGCCCCGTCGTCTGACGGATGGTGCGAATGCTTTCGACAAGCATGAGCCCGCCGACCGTGCCGAGCAGGAGCACATAAGCCATGGCAATGAAGAAATCGAGCTGGCCAGCGGCCTTGAGCACGCGCTGGAACAGAATGCCGGCCGTCGCGCCGACGACGCCACCGGCGATGAGCAGCAGGCCCATGCGGAGATCGACATTGCCGCGCTGCCAATGCGCAATGGCGCCCGAGACGGACGAGGCCACGACCTGGCTCGCACCCGTTCCGACCGCGATGGCCGGCGGCACGCCGAGGAAGATCAGAAACGGCGTCGTAATGAAACCGCCGCCGATGCCGAACATGCCCGAGAGAAAGCCGACCACCAGCCCGAGCGCGATCAGCACATGCAGGCCGATGGCGAGTTCAGCGATCGGGAGGTAGACGCTCATGCGCGCTTGAGCCTTCGAGGTGAGAGCGCGGGGGAAGTCGGTGCATACGCCCGAAGTGGTCAGGTCTCTCTGTGGTGCAGCGTCGCGCCCGGAAGAGGATCGCCCGAAATTCAACCAGCCAATACCAGTCCGCACAACGCGGCGCCAACACCGACCGTTGCACGTGTGGAAAACGCGCGCGATAACAATCACGATCCATGAGCTTCGGAGATGCCAATGACCGTGCGCCCGCGCCGCAGCGTCCTCTACATGCCGGGTGCCAATGCCCGCGCCCTCGAAAAGGCCAAGACCCTACCGGCCGATTCCCTGATCCTCGATCTCGAGGATGCAGTCGCTCCCGACGCCAAGACCGAGGCGCGCACCCGCGTGACGGATGCGGTGAAGGCCGGCGGCTATGGCCCGCGCGAGCTGGTGATTCGCGTGAACGGCCTCGACACGCCCTGGGGCAGCGAAGACCTCAAGACTGCTGTGGCAGCTGGCCCGGACGCTATCCTCATTCCAAAGGCGGCGAGCGGCGACGACATCGCGCGCGCCTCGGCGGCCATGCGTCAGGCGGGTGCGAGCGAAGCCATGCAGCTCTGGGCCATGATCGAGACGCCCATCGCCATCCTGAAGGCCGACGAGATCGCTGGTGCCGCGCGCCATGCAGGTTCACGTCTCGCGGTTCTCGTGCTCGGTCTCAACGATCTCATCAAGGAGACGGGCGCCATTCTCGATGGCGAGCGCACATCGGCGCTCTATTGGCTTTCGGCGGCACTCACCGCAGCGCGCGCGCATGGCCTCACGATCCTCGACGGCGTCTATAACAACTTCCGCGATATGGACGGCTACGCGAAGGAGTGCCGGCAGGGCCGGATGCTCGGCTTCGACGGCAAGACACTCATCCATCCCGATCAGATCGCGCTCGCCAACGAGGTGTTCTCGCCGCCGGCCGCAGAGGTCGAGTTCGCGCGCAAGATCATCGCGGCGTTCGACCAGCCCGAGAACAAGGGCAAGGGCGTGATCAATCTCGAAGGCCGCATGATCGAGCTGCTGCACGCGGATATGGCGCGGAAGACGGTCGCCATCGCGGATGCCATTGCGAGTCGTGGCTGAAGCCCATGATAGCGCTCAGCGCGAAAGTCGAACGCTGGCCGATCGACGGCGACTTCACCATCTCGCGTGGTGCGCGGACGGAAGCCGTCGTCGTGCTCGTCGAGGCGCGGCGTAACGACATCGTCGGGCGCGGCGAGTGCGTGCCCTATGCGCGTTATGGCGAGACGGTCGAGGGTGTCGTCGCGGCAATCGAACGAGTGGGCGCGATCGCGTCGCGCGAGGCGCTCGGCCATGTGCTGCCACCGGGCGCCGCGCGCAATGCCATCGATTGTGCACTCTGGGACATCGAGGCGAAGAGCACCGGGCGTCGTGCTTGGGAGCTCGCCGGTCTCGGCGCTTATGATCTGCCGCTGACCTGCTACACGCTGAGTCTCAACACGCCAGAAGTCATGGCCAAGCGTGCGCGCGATGCGCGACAGCACGCGCTGCTCAAGATCAAGCTCGGTGGTGGCGACGCGGATGCCGAACGTATGCGCGCAATCCGCGCTGCGCGTCCTGATGCGCGGCTCGTCGCGGATGCGAACGAAGCATGGAAACCCGATGAGTTGGAGATGCTGCTCGCGATCGCCGCCGAGTCTGGTTTCGAGCTCATCGAACAACCGCTGCACGCCGATAACGATAGCGCGCTCGCGCACGTAAAGCGTGCCGTGCCCGTTTGCGCTGACGAGTCTGCGCACACGATCGACGGGCTCGCTGCACTACGCGACCGCTACGATGCGGTGAACATCAAGCTCGATAAGACGGGCGGATTGACGGGCGCGCTCGCGATGTCCGCCGAAGCGCGGCGCCTCGGCTTCAAGATTATGGTCGGCTGTATGCTCGGCACCTCGCTCGCCATGGCGCCGGCAACGATCGTCGCGCAGGCTGCCGATTGGACGGATCTGGATGGGCCATTGCTGCTCGCGCGTGATCGGCCGCATGGGCTCACGTATCCCGGCTCGCGTGTCATGCCTCCGGAGCGTGAGTTGTGGGGATAGTTTGCAGATTGGTTCAGCCGCCCTTAGCAAGCTTTTCGCCTGCGCCGTTCATCAAATCGCGGAGCTGCTTGGTGAGTGCGGGACCCGTAATCTGGTTGGGTGAATAGCCCTCGGCACCGAGAGCTCTGCGAAGCTCATCAATCGTTGTACATGTTCGCGATTCGGCGAGCTGAAACGCGCGTTCCAAAGTTGTCAGATTTTGCTGCATCACTAGAAACGTTTAACGCAGACTATTGGTTCCGCTTGATATCCCTTGCCGGGAAACAATTCTGCGCTCAACGACCCGACGGAAAATACTCGTCGCCGTGGCGATAGAAGATCTTCCACGCGCCATCCTCGAAGCGATAGGCCTGCGTCACGCGCAAAGTGCGCTCGAACTCGCGGCCATCGAGACTGCGGATCATGTGCTCGAAGTCGGCGGTCATGGCCATCGTGCCTTGCATGACCGTAGTGACGTTCTCAAGGCTCGTAAGGCGCGCACGCACACGGCCGGTGACCCAATCCAGGCGATGACCGACTTCGGGCCAGCCCTTTTCCATGCCGCCCTGCGCGCCGAAGATCATGACGTCGGGTTTGTGCGACCAGAGTGCCTTGAAGGGTTTGCTATCGCCTTGGAGCTGCGCGGCGATGGCCTTCTCGAACTCCATGCGGAAGGCCGCAAACTCTGCTTCCAACTCTGCCTGCTGCATGTCCACCTCCGGTTTCAGCCACTTACGCCGCGGGATGCGAGAAAACGCGGATTTCTGACGCGCAGCTCGGCGATCAGAAGTGTGCGCAGATCGTTCGCGAGATGGCGCACCTTGCCTTCGGGCACCGCGCCTGAGCGGATGTCGCGAGCGAGCTGCGCGGTGGAGCCTTCGCCTTCGTCGTAGAGACTGTCGAGCAGTGTCCATTCGGCGGCTTCGACTTCCTCGGCGAGCGCGCGGCGAGCAACTTCCAGCGCGTTGGCGATCATGGCGCCAGCGTAGCGCTGCTCGGAGGACAATGCGGGCAGCACGTCCGCGCGGAGCATTTCAGTTGCGAGGTCGAGGAGAGCATCGGCATCGATACGGCGCGTGGTCATGCGATGGGTCTCCCCGCTTCGAGCGCGGCAATGGCTTCGAGTGCGTCGAACTCCATCTCGGCGGGCATGAGACCCGTGAGTGCGAGTTCGAGCGAGCGTTCACCTCCGGTGAGGAAGCGCTGACCCTGCAGAAGAGCGATCGCGGCCCAGCGCGCGGCGCCGAGGATCTCCCAGAAGGCGAGTTCGCTCTCGGTGATCGGCGTATCCGATACGGCGTTGTAGCCTTCGAGCACGTCGGCGCGCGTCGCGATACCGCCGGCGGCTAGTGTGTCATTGCCGAAGCGCCAGCAGCGCGCGCAGAACCAGCCGAGATCCTCGCGGGGATCGCCCCAGTGAGAGAACTCCCAGTCGAGAATGCCCGTGAGACGCCCGGCATCGACTAGGTAGTTGCCGGTGCGGAAATCGCCGTGCACGAGCGCGACCGGTCGCGGCGCAGGTTTGTGCGCGAGCAGCCAGGCGAGCACGTATTCGAGCGCGGGACGCGGCTCGGTGGCTTTATCGAGCGCGCTGCGCATCTCGGCCACTGCAGCAGAAGCTGCGTCGGGCTCGGGCAGCGGCAGGAAGGCCAGCGCCTCGTGGGGCGGGCGGATCGTATGAATGCGGGCAAGCTGCGCGCCGATCTCGCGCGCGAGTGCCGGACCGAATTCGCCGAGCTTGGGATCGCGCGTGATGCGGCGCCCCTGTGCCGTGCCGGAAAGCAGACGCTGCACCGTGAACGGCGCGCCGATGACGGCCTTGTCGGCGCATTCCGCGATCGGCTCGGCGACGCGCACGCCGGCAGCGTGCGCGGCCTTGATGCAGGCGAACTCGCGCGGGCGGTCGAGGCTCATGGGAAGCCGCGCGACGGCATCCGTGCGTAGAACCAGCGCGTGTGTGCCGGCACGCGGACCACCATCGATGATCGCATCGATGCGCCAGTTCTCCTGGACGGCACCGCCGGAGAGAAGATCGGCGCGCGTGATCTCGACGCGATCGGCCTCCACAGCGCGAGCGAGCCAGCGCTGGAGCGGATCGAGATTGGCGGGGTCGAGTGTGCGGGAGCGGGTGTTGGCTGCCATGGTCACTCGGTCGGCAGGAGGTGACCGCCATCCACGGTGAGCACACTCCCGGTCATAAAGGAGCCCGCCTCCGAGGCCAGCAGCAGCAGCGGACCATCCAGCTCGCCGAGCGAGCCGAGACGGCGCATGGGCACGTGCGCAATCATACGCTTGCCGGGCTCCGTATCCCAGAACTCATCGTTGAGCTCCGTTGCAATGTAGCCGGGTGCAATCGCGTTGACGCGAATGCGATCACGCGCCAGCTCCAGCGCCATGTTGCGCGTGAGCGCGATGACAGCGGCCTTAGATGCGGAGTACGCGGAAAGCGTCTTGATCGCGCCGAGGCCGACGATCGAGGAAATGTTGATGATCGAACCGCCCTTGCCCGCAGCCACCATGCGCCGCGCGGCCTCCTGGCCGACATGGAATACGCCGTCGAGATTCACATCCATGATCTTGCGCCACTGTTCCTCGCGCATGCGCGTGAACCACGCGGGATCGGTGATGCCCGCATTATTGACGCAGATGGCGATGGGGCCTAGCGCGGCTTCGCCCTCCGCGAACGCGCGCTCGACATCCGCGCGGTCCGTCACGTCCATGGCCACGGCGTGGGCAGTACCGCCAGCTGCCGTGATGCGCGCCTTGAGCGCTTCGAGGCGATCCGTGCGCCGCGCCGCGACGACCACCTTGGCGCCGGCTGCGGCCAGCACTGTTGCGAAGTGCTCGCCAAGGCCCGAGGACGCGCCCGTGACGAGCGCGGTGCGGCCAGCAAGCGAGAAATTTGTCGGTGTCATTCGATCTCCGAGATGGGACGTGCCGGTTCAGCCGGCAATTCACCACTTCCCGCGTCGAGATGCAATTTTTGGTAAGCCGCGGGCTGCCATTCTTTAGGACGGCCTTACGGCCGGCGCGCAGTCGCGCGCTCAGGAAGGGGCGTTGCGGTTCCTTGCTTGGGACGGCCTTACGGCCGGCGCGCAGTCGCGCGCTCATGAAGGGGTGTTGCGGTTACATGGGACGGCCTGACCGCCGGCGCGCGGTCGCGCGCTCATGATTTTCTGGCACGGCCCACAGGCCGGCGCGCGGTCGCGCGCTCAGGAAGGAGTGCTGCGAACTGGGCATTTGTCCCCGCTCTCGCAGGTGGCCGTATCTTCCACGTCGCACGCGGTAACGAGGGGGCCTTCCGCAGGCGTCCGAAGCGCACCGCATGTGCCGCTCCCGGAGCCAGCCTCCGGCCTGCTGCCTCCGCACGCGACGCCTGTGCGCGAACCGGACCCGACCGGCCAGGCAGATGGAGAAAGCGAGCGGCAGAACGGGGCGGCAGGCGCCGCTCATCTTCTCACCATCGGACCGGTGCCGCCGCCCCGTCCCCTTTTGATTAAAGCAATCCCGGCCGGGGCGCGGCAGCGTTCCGCGTTGCCGGTCGCACCTTGGTGCGCGTGGGCTTTCGATTGCCGCGCGACCGCACAAATGCAAAAGCGACAAAATCGGACGCGAGAATCACAGCTTGTACCGGCGGAATGCGGAGAGGAACCACATGCGGATAAAGATGGTGTTGGGCGGCGTGCTCACGGCGGGCGCGTCGATGCTCGGATCGGCAGGCGCCTCGGCGCAGGCTTATGTCGGGACATGGGGCACGAATGCCGCGCAGTGCCGAGTCGACCAGAGCCGGCAGAATGCGCCGCTCATTCTCTCACGCAATCGCTATGACCAGCACGAGGCGCACTGCACCTTCGCGAGCGTACAGAAGACAGGTTCGTCGTCATGGCGGATGCGGGCGCGGTGCAGCGTCGAAGGTGACCGACAGGCACACACGTTCGATATATCCGTGTCGGGGCGCACACTCACGCTGCGTGACGGATATGGCTCACGGCGCCTCGTGCGCTGTCGGTAGTCAAACCGGCACGGTCATGAGCGCGCGACTGCGCGCTGGCCGGTAGGCCGTGCCAACAATCAAGCCGCGTCGGCGACGACGCGATTGCGGCCTTCGCGTTTGGCCGAGTAAAGCGCTCGGTCGGCGCGCTTGAAGAGCGTCTCGGGCGTGTCGTCGCGATTTTCGAGCGTCGAGATGCCGACGCTGGCCGTCACGCGCAGCTCCTTGTTGCTCGCGATCGAGAATGGATCGGCGGCGATCGTCGCCCTTAAGCGCTCGCCGACCTGAATGGCGCGCGCCAGATCCGTGTCCGGCATGATGATCACGAACTCCTCGCCGCCGAGCCGGCAGGCGAGATCGATGCCACGCGTATTGCGGCGGAAACGGCGCGCGAACTCGCGCAGCACGTGGTCGCCGACGTCGTGGCCGTACGTATCGTTGACCGACTTGAAGTAGTCGATATCCGCGACCAGCAGCGACAGCGACCGGCCCGACTGGATGGACTGCGACACGAGCGTCTTGAGGTGGCCTTCCATGTAGCGCCGGTTATGGAGGCCCGTCAGGCCATCGGTGATGGCCATCTCCACGCTCTCTTCGAGGCGTGCCTTGAGCAGATCGGCGTGGCGCTTGCGTTTCACCTGCGTCTTGACGCGCGCCATCATCTCGTGGCGGTCGATCGGACGCACGACGTAGTCGTTGACGCCCATATCGAGGCCGCGCAGAAGCCGCGCCTCGTCACTGGGCTCGACGATGATCAGGATCGGCAGGTGTCGCGTGCGCTCGAGCGAGCGGACCTGGGAGCACAGCCGGAGGCCATCGGCGTTCGTCAAGCTGAGGCTTACGACGAGCACGTCCACCGGCTGCTCGCTGAGCTTCAGCAGTGCGGCCTGGGGATCGCTTTCGAGAGACACCGTATGAACCGTGCGCAGCGTATCGACCAGACGCTGGGCCGCACGGCCTTGATCCTCGACGATGAGTACGTGGCCACTCTCGTCGGCATTCTGCCAGTCGAGCGCCGGTGCCTCGCCCATGCCCATCTGCTGGGTGGTGGATGCGCGCATCAGCATCTCGTCGGAGAGCACCTTGAGGCGCGCGAGATTTTTTACCCGCGTGACGAGCGCGATGTCGTCGACAGGTTTGGTCAGGAAATCGTCAGCGCCCGCTTCGAGCCCGTGCACCTTGTCGGCCGGCTGGTCGAGCGCAGTGACCATGATGACGGGAATGTGCGCCGTCCTCGGATCCTGCTTGATGTGCCGGCAGGCCTCGAAGCCGTCCATGCCCGGCATCATCACATCAAGCAGCACCACGTCGATGCGCTCGCGTTCCAGAATGTCGAGTGCCTCGCGGCCGCTCGAAGCGGTGAGGATCTCGAAGTATTCCGCCGTGAGCCGCGCCTCGAGCAGCTTCACGTTGGACATGATGTCGTCGACAACGAGGACACGCGCGGTCATGGGTTCGGGTCTTGCGGCTGGAGCCTGGAGAAAATCAATCCGTTTCGACGAACCGACGGACGGTGTCGATGAAAAGGCCGATGGAGATGGGTTTTGAGAGATAGGCCTCGCATCCGCCCTGGCGAATGCGCTCCTCATCCCCCTTCATGGCGAACGCCGTTACAGCGATCACGGGAATATCGCAAAGATCGTCGTCGTCCTTGAGCCACTTCGTCACCTCGAGGCCGGAGACCTCGGGGAGCTGGATGTCCATCAGAACGAGATCGGGGCGGTGGGCGCGCGCCAGATCGAGCGCGTCGTGGCCGTTGCGGGCTTCGA
>JAEYPL010000312.1 GCA_023410905.1 Pseudomonadota bacterium | reverse complement strand
CGCATAACGCGCGCCAAGCGGCGTATTGGCGGTGCTGATGTGCCGTTCGAAGCGCCGGGCGCCGTCGAGCGCAGTGAACGCATTGCCGCCGTCGCCAGCGTCATCTACCTGCTCTTCAACGAGGGTTACACGAGCGATGTCGCGGAGCAGGGCGCACGTGCTGTCCTGTGCGAGGAGGGCATCCGTCTTGGGCGACTGCTGCTCCAGCTCTTTCCTGCCGAACCGGAGCTCCAGGCACTGCTGGCGCTCATGCTGCTCCAGCACGCTCGTGCCGATGCGCGCTTCGATGCGGACGGAAGCGCCGTGCTGCTTCCGGACCAGGATCGCGGTCGTTGGAACTCGCAGCTGATTGCGGAAGGGCTTGCGCTTGTCTACAAGGCTTTCCGCCATCGCCGGCCCGGGCCTTACCAGGTGCAGGCGGCCATCGCGGCACTTCATGGGCGCGCCGCACGCGCCGAGGATACGGACTGGGCGCAGATCGCGCTGCTCTACGGCGCGCTTGAGCGCATGCAGCCCTCGCCGGTGATCACGCTCAATCGAGCCGTGGCCGTGTCGAAGGCCGATGGCCCGACGGCTGCTCTTGCCATGATTGAGCCGCTCGCCGATCAACTGGACGGCTATTTCTACTTCCATGGTGCTCGTGGCGCTTTCCTGCTCGAGCTCGAGCGGCCGGCCGATGCCAAGGTCGCGTTCGACCGCGCGATAGCGCTTGCCAATACGCCAGCAGAGGCCGCGCATATCCGCCTTCAGCTCGATCGTCTCGAAGGTTCGGCCCGGTCGGGCAGCAGGAAGAAGGAAGGCGCAAAAAATTCGTGACGGCCGTGTCGGCATCGTTCACCTCTGGCCGTCCTTGAAGCAGATGCAGCGAAAAACAGCCCGCGACGCCAGACCAACGACGGAGGATATCCATGTCAGAACAAGCCATGCCGACCGATGCTTGCAAGGCCGGCGAGGTCAAAATTTGTGGAGGTGTCGCGCCCTACCTGCAGCTCAACGGTGCCGCCAAGGCAGCGGAGTTCTATGCTCGCGCGTTCGGTGCCGAGCAGGTCGGCCGTGCGCCGCCCGACGAGAAGGGCCGCGACATGCACATTCATCTCTATGTGAACGGCGGATCGCTTATGCTCTGCGATCCATTTCCCGAGCACGGCTATCCCGATGTGAGGCCGCAAGGATACACGCTTCATCTTCAGGTCGATGACGTCGATCCGGACTGGAAGCGTGCGGTCGACGCGGGCTGCGAGGTCGTTGTTCCTGTGCAGCGGATGTTTTGGGGTCACCGCTATGGCGTCCTGCGCGATCCGTTCGGTGTCATGTGGTCGATCGCGTCGGTGAAGTGAAGCGGCGCGTGCGCCTGTCTCAACAAAGGAGAATACACATGTATGTCGATGGCTATGTGCTTCCGGTTCCGAAGGCCAAACTCAAGGACTATCTCGAGCTGGCAAAGACGGCGGGGCAGGTTTGGAAGGATCACGGCGCGCTTTCGTATGTGGAGAGTGTGGCAGAGGACGTGAAGCCCGGCGAGCATACGTCATTCCCGCAAGCGGTGAAGTTGCAAGAGGGGGAGACCATCATCTTCGCCTGGGCGACCTACAAGTCGCGTGCGCATCGCGATCAGGTGATGGAAGCTGTAATGAAAGATCCGCGCATGAAATGTGATCCTGCGAACATGCCCTTCGATGGAAAGCGCATGTTCTGGGGTGGGTTCGACACGATCGTCGATATGTGACGCGGCTTCGACCATCAAACGAAATCGAGGTCATCATGAGCAAGAGTGTATTCGTCAATCTCCCCGTCAAGGATCTAAAGCGGACGATCGCCTTCTATACGGCGCTCGGATTCAAGTTCGACGAGCGCTTCACCAATGACGATGCGGCCGGCATGATCATCAGCGAAGGCCACAGCTACGCGATGCTGCTGACACACAAGCACTTCAAGAAGTTCATCAAGAACGAGATCGCCGACGCGAACAAGGTCACGCAGGTGCTCGTCGCGCTGAGCTACGGTTCTCGCGAAGCCGTCGACGCGATCGTGCGCAAAGCCGTCGAGGCTGGTGGCAAGGATGCGCGCGAACCGCAGGATATGGGCTTCATGTATGGGCGCGCGTTTGCCGATCCGGATGGGCACGTATGGGAGCCGTTCTGGATGGACATGAATGCCGTTCCTGCAGAGGAAGGCGCCTGATGGCACGCGTCGTGTTCACGCCGAACATCCAGCGCCATGTCGCGTGCCCGGAAGCCGAGGCGGCTGGCGTGACGGTGCGCGAGGTGCTGGATGGCGTGTTCGCGGCCAATCCGCAGGCGCGAAGCTATGTGCTCGACGACCAGGGCGCTCTGCGCCGGCATATGACCATCTTCATCGATGGCGTGATGATCTCGGATCGCAAAGGTCTCGGCGATGCAGTCGGCGAGGCCAGCACGATCTATGTTTTTCAGGCACTGTCGGGAGGTTAAATTCATGAGCGACTCACTGCTCGTGTCGACGCGAAAGGGATTGTTCACGGTCGATCGTTGCGGCAGCTGCTGGGAAATCGCCAAAGTCGATTTCCTTGCCGACAATGTGACGCTGGCGTTGAGCGACAAGCGTAGCGGCCGCAAGTATGCGGCGCTTGATCACGGCCATTTCGGTGTGAAGGTGCACCGCTCTACCGCCGACGGCTGGGAGGAAATCGCGACGCCCGCCTACCCTGAGAAGCCCGAGGGTCTCGAAGAGAACGACATGTGGGGGCGGCCGCTCCCATGGAGCACCGTGCGCATCTGGTCGCTCGTCGCGGGCGGAGCAGATCAGCCGGGCGTGCTCTGGTGCGGCACGCTTCCCGGTGGCCTCTTTCGCTCGAGCGATGACGGTCAAAGCTGGCAATTCGTGCGCTCACTCTGGGATAATCCCGCGCGCAAGCAGTGGATGGGCGGCGGCGCGGATCTTCCCGGCATTCACTCCATCTGTGTCCACCCGCGCAATTCCCGTCGCGTCTCGATAGCGGTGTCGACCGGCGGCATCTGGCACACCGAAGACGCCGGAGAAACATGGTCGCAGCGCGGCTATGGCATGCGTGCCGATCACGTGCCGCCGGAGCTGACGAACGACCCGATCGCGCAGGATGTGCACTGCCTTGCGCAATGCCCATCGGCGCCGCACCGCATGTGGGTGCAGCATCACAACGGCATTTTCGTCTCATCCGACGAAGGGCAGAATTTCACCGAGCTCATGGATGTGAAACCCTCGGCGTTCGGCTTTCCTGTGGTGGTTCATCCGCGCGAGCCGGATACGGCGTGGTTCGTCCCGGAGATCAAGGACGAAAAACGCATTCCGGTCGACGGCAAGCTCGTCGTGTCGCGCACGCGCGATGGCGGAAAGACCTTCGAGACGCTCACGAAAGGCCTGCCGCAGTCACATGCATATGACGTCGTCTATCGCCATGCCCTGGCGCTCGACGAGACGGGCAATCGCCTAGCCATGGGCTCGACGACGGGTGGCCTCTGGGTGAGCGAGGATCAAGGTGACAGCTGGGCATGTGTCTCGCACACCCTGCCGCCGGTCTACGCGGTGGCGTTTTCTTGAGAACAAAGAATTCCCTCTCCCCGTAAGCACGGGAGAGGGAGAAGTGATCATCTTCCAACCATGAGCGATCGTGCGACGATCTCTTTCATGATCTCCGTCGTGCCGGCGAAGATGCGATGGACGCGCGCGTCGGCGTAGGCGCGCGCAATCGGGTATTCCCACATGAAGCCCGCGCCGCCATGGAGCTGCAGACAGATATCGAGCACGCGTCCTTCGAGTTCGGTCAGCCACCATTTCTGCATCGCCGCAGTCGGGACGTCGAGCTTGCCAGCAATGTGCAGCTCTAGGCATTTGTCGACGAACACGCGCGCGACTTGCACTTCGGTCGCGACCTCCGCGAGCTTGAAGCGCGAGTTCTGGAAGTCGGCAATTGGCCGGCCGAAGGCTTTGCGATCGCGCGTATAGGCGAGCGTCCATTCCAGCGCGGCTTCCATGATCGCGACTGACGCCAAGCCGACGATCAACCGCTCCTGCGGCAGCTCCTGCATGAGATACGAGAAGCCCTTGCCCTCGGCGCCGAGAATATTCGACGGCGGCACGCGCACGTTATCGAAGAACAGCTCGGATGTGTCCTGCGCCTTGTTGCCGAGCTTCTCGAGATTTCGCCCGCGCGCGAAGCCGGGCCGATCCGCTTCGACGATCACGAGGGAGATTCCCTTGGCGCCTTCCTTCGGGTCGGTCTTGCAGGCGACGATGATGATGTCGGCGAGCTGACCGTTGGTGATGTACGTCTTCTGGCCGTTGACGATAAGCTCGTTGCCCTGTCGCACGGCGGTCGTGCGAATGCCCTGCAGGTCGCTGCCGGTGCCGGGCTCGGTCATGGCGATGGCCGTGACGATCTCGCCGCGTGCCATGCGCGGGAGCAGCGAGCGCTTCTGTTCCTCGCTCGCATAGTGCAGGATGTAGGGCGCGACGATATCCGAATGAAGACGAAATCCGGGGCCGGAATAGAGTCCCTTCGACATTTCCTCGATGAGGATCGCGCTCATGAGGAAATTGGCGCCGGCGCCGCCGTACTCCTCGGGGATTCCCGTCAGCAGCAGCCCCGCTTCGCCTGCCTTGTGCCACAGCTCGCGCGGGACGATGCCCTCCTTCTCCCACTTGTCGTGGTGCGGTGCGATCTCACGCTCGATGAAGTCCTTGACCGTGGCGCGGAACATCTCGTGCTCCTCGCCGAATACCGTGCGCGGAATGGTCATGCCGGTCGCCTCCACCCATTTATGATCGTTTTGCCGTCAAATCTAGCGGACTTCAGTGTTCTGCGTTAGCGTCTTCGTGCAGCATGATCAGCCGTTTGCAGGCTGGAGGTCAGCCCTGTGGATGCATTGGCCGTCAATCCCTTCCTGAAAGAGCGCGCAACCATCATTCCCGAGCTCGAGCGCCACGCTGGCGAAAAGCCGCTATGACGGCGGCCACCTTGCGTGCACCGGCTGCCTTGGGGCATGAATAGCCAGCAAAATCTTCCAGACAGGGCGGAGACGACATGAAGCTGATCAGCTACGAGCAGGGCGGTAAGAAGGGCTGGGGCGTGGTCGTGGAGCCCGATGCTGCGGGCGGCGGCATCATCGCGGCGGACGCGGCGCTGCTGGGGAAGTACCCGACCATCCGCGCGGTGCTTGCGGCCGACGCGCTTGCCGAGGTGGCGACGTGGGCAACAGGCAAGAAGCCGACCGTCAAGCTCGATGCGATCCGCTATCTGCCGCCGCTGCATGATGCCGGCAAGATCATCTGCATTGGCGTGAATTATCCGAAGCGCCATCCCGTCGATGGCGATGTGCCGCCGCCGAAAGACATCTCGCTCTTCATTAAGACGCACGATGCGCTCACCGGGCACAACGAGCCGCTCGAGTATCCCAAGGGCGAGCCAGCAAAGACGTTCGATTACGAGGGTGAACTCGTGCTCGTGATCGGCAAGGCGGGGCGCCACATCGCGAGGGATAAGGCCTTCGACCACATCGCCGGCTACACGATCATGAA
>JAEYPL010000306.1 GCA_023410905.1 Pseudomonadota bacterium | reverse complement strand
GGGGCTAAAGCCCCGTCGCGCCGGCGGCGCGAGTGGGGCCTCAGGCCCCACACCCCGAGCGGGGGGACACCCCCGCCCCCCCGTTTTTTTAAACTTTTCTACCCGATCCGTGGGGCGTCGAGCTTGTGAACTGTGCCCGCCGTATCGGGCTTCCAGGCGGGATAGCGCTTCAGGATCAGCGGATCGTGGCCGGGAATGACGTTCTTCAACCCGCCCGCCATCTGCTCCAGGCGGTCGTAGCTCCTGAGCGTCGCTTCGACATCGACGCTGATGAAGAAGGGCTTCCGCTTCTCGATGTTCTCGTAGAAGTGCACGACGTCCGACGCGAGCATCACAGGGCCGTGGTCGGTCATCACGCGAATGGCCTGGATGCCCTTGCTGTGGCCCGGCATGTGATGGACCGTTACGCCCGGCGCGACTTCGCCGTCGCCGTCATGGAACTGCACGCGGCCCGAGTAGACGCTTTTCACCATCTCGCAGACGTGATCGACCGTGAACGGCCCACGCATGGCGTGATCGCACATGCAGCGCCCCGTGGCGTAGGCCATTTCGGATTCCTGCAGGTGGAAACGCGCCTTCGGAAAATGGTCGAGCGTGCCGGCGTGGTCGTAGTGGAGGTGCGTGACGATGCAGGTGTCGAGGTTCTCGGCATCGATACCGATGCGCTGAAGGGCCTCACGCGGCTCGAGATCGATCTTGCGGCCGCGGGGTGCGGCCTCCTTGTGGTCGAATCCGGTGTCGATGAGGATCGTGCGGTTCTTGTTGCGCAGCACGAACACGAAATAGTCGATCGGCATGGGCGCCGCGTGGTCGTCCGGATGGAGGAAGTTGTCAGCGCGGGTGCGATTCGTCATGGCGCCGTACTTCACGGCCAGAATCTCGTAGGTCTCGGACATTGCGGCTCCTCCGTCGGGGTGGTTTCTGCTTGGGCGGCAGAATGGCGCGCCGAGGGGCAGCCGTCGAGAAAAACTGCCATGCAGAGTCATGGAACCGCAATGCGCCTTGGGGCATAATCGAGTGAAGCTCGATCCGCTGCCGGATCAAACCAGTGAGGTGGCCCGCGTGCCCGTCAATGTCTCGTTTCTGCAGGAACTCCTCAGCACGGTCGCCGAGCAGGGCCGTCAGTATCTGCCGCGCGCACTCGTCGGAAACGGCCCCGACGAGGATATCACCGCCCTCTCGGCAGCTCTCATGTCGGGGCGCGGCGAAGCCTCGGGCGTTGCCATTGCGCGGCGCATTCTCGATGATTACCGCAAGCTCGACGCGGATCATCGCCGCACATTCTTCCGATATCTCGTCGAGCACATCCGGCCCAACGAGCGCGAGGTGGAGCAGGCCGCCTCGGCCTATGTCGCCGCCCCTGGCGAGTCGACGCTGAAGACGCTCCAGCACGCTGTCGAAAGCCCGCGCCAGGAATTTTTCCGCCGGCTGAACCTCGCGCCTGGCGCCACCGCCGAGATCGTCGCCATGCGCCGCGATCTCCTGCGTCTGCCGAAATCCGAACCGTCGCTCGGCGCGCTCGACACCGATCTCATGCACCTCCTGCACTCGTGGTTCAACCGCGGCTTCCTGGTACTGAAGCGCATCGACTGGCAGACGCCCGCCGCGATCTTGGAGAAGCTGATCCAGTACGAGGCCGTGCACGAGATCAAAGGCTTCGACGACCTGCGCCGCCGCTTGGATCCCGCTGACCGTCGCTGCTTCGGCTTCTTCCATCCCTCGCTCGTCGATGAGCCGCTGATCTTCGTCGAAGTCGCACTCATGGGCGACATTCCGGCGAACATCCATTCCGTGCTCGGCGAAGCGCGCAAGAACGGCAATGACACGCCGCCACCGACGACGGCCGTCTTCTACTCGATCTCGAACTGCCAGGAAGGCCTCAAGGGCATTTCCTTCGGCAACTTCCTCATCAAGCAGGTCGTCGAGGATCTCGCGCGCGAGCAGCCACAGCTCAAGACGTTCGTCACGCTCTCGCCTGTGCCGACCTTCGCCCGCTGGCTCGACCGCGTCATGGCAGACGACCAGGACGGTGTCGTGACGGAGGCCGATCGCGAAGTGCTGCAGACGCTGCGTAATCCGGGTTGGATCGAGGACGAGGAGGAAGGTGAGGCTCTGCGTGCTTCCCTGCTGGCGCTTGCGGCCCACTATTTCCTCGTTGCCAAGGCGGCCGACGGGCGGCCTGTCGATCCGGTCGCGCGCTTTCATCTCGGCAATGGTGCCCGTCTCGAGCGCATCAACTGGCTCGGTGACGTTTCCGAGAAGGGTCTGCGCGAGGCGCACGGGCTCATGGTCAACTACCGCTACGACCTCAAGGAGATCGAGCGCAATCACGAGGCCTATGCCAACGAGGGCGAGGTCGCGGCCTCTCGCGCCGTGCGCCAGCTCGCTCGGCCTCCCGCCAAGACCAAGCCCAAGCTCTCGGCACCGAAAGCCCTCCTGCAGCTCCCGCTCCGCACGTCGGAGCCGACAAGCTCGGCGAAAACGCCGAGCGGCGAGGAAAAGGAAAGCTGAACTCTACCACCGCAGCACAAATCGTCCGAGCAGTGCACCGGCCGCTGTGGGGATCGCCATGCCGATCCCGTACCAGATCAGAACGAACGGCAGCGCTGTCTCTCCGCAAGACCAAGCGTAGACGAAGGCGGCCGTGGCGCCGGCCGTCAGGCCCGCCGCCGCACCCGCGAGCGTGAGCCGCGTCGGCGCCATCCGGCGCACGATGGCGAGCGTGATCGCCATTACCGGTACGGCCAGCAGCGCAATGAGCCACGGACATGTCGCCGCCGTCGAGCCTATGATCACGCGGCCGTAGGTATCCGGCGGCACATACGAGAGCTCGGCTGATGCGAGGCCCGCCATGACCGCCAGAACCAGTACTATGCCGATCCACGTGCCTCGTGCGACGCGGACATCCGGAAGCGCGAGACGCAGCGTCGCTGCGAGGCCGAGCGCGGCAAGCCCCGCGGGATAAGCAAGCTTCGCCCAGAACGCGAATGATGCGATTGCGCTCGCCATGTCCGGCCGCAGCCCCCATAGCGTCAGCACGACCGCTGCGGCAATCGCGGCACCGGCAACGACGCCAAGCGCCACGCGTCGCGCGACGAAGCCCTTGGGCGTCGCGCTGAGGCCGCCGGAGAGCTGGTCGATAAGCTCGGGCGTCGTGGTCACGGCGTGTCGGTCCCCTTGAATCGCTGTGCCAGAAATTTCATGCCGCGGTGAATGGCGATTTTCACCGCGGATTCCGAGACCCCATGCTTCGACGAGACCTCGACGATAGAACGGCCGTCGATCTTGACGGCGCGAATGTACTGACTCGTTCGCTCGGGCAATTCTCCGAGCACCTGCTCAACGTCGAGGCGGGCCGCACTCGGCTCAGACACATCGCTTATGAATGCTAGTTCGTCGGCATCCTCGATCGGGATACTCGCTCTGATCTTTTTTCGCCGAAGATGGTCAATCAGCTTGTAGCGCGCAATGGCGTGCAGCCACGCCGTGAAGGGACGGCTGCTGTCGTACGTGACGCGCCGCTGATGCACCGCGAGCAGGGTCTCCTGCACGAGATCCTCGACATCCGCGTTCTCGCGACTGAGCCGGCTGGCGAAGTACACGCGCAATCGATCTGCGACATCCGCGAGCAGCCGGCGATAAGAGGTCTCATCGCCAGCCAGCGCACTGATCATCAAGGATTTCAGGCGTTCTTCAACCTGCTGCAGGACTGGCGCGCTCCAAATTCTGCCCGGCGTTCTCATGCGCACGGGCGCGCCGCTTATCGACCAAGGACGCACCCTCTGCCTATCACAACGCCGTGATGCTTGTAACCGCGCGGCGGGCCGCTGCGAATTCCCCTGCATCGCTGCCGCGCATCGCGGGCGATCGGATCATTCCCGGGAGGACGAACCTACCATGAGCCACAGCATCATTCGCGCCACATTCATCGCCACCGCACTGACCATGGGGGCACTGCCCTCCGTTCAAGCGCAGGACACCATGAAGAAGGACACGATGAAGTCCGATGGCATGAAGTCGGATGGCATGAAGATGAAGAAGTCGGACACCATGAAATCCGACGGCATGAAGGATGGTGGGATGAAGTCGGGCGACAAGAAGCCGGGCGAGAAGATGAAATAGCACAAGCCCGCTCCAGGTGGCCGGGGATGGCTGTTCGCAGCAAAGCCGCTCGAATACTCCCCGGCCGCGGGACACCTCGGCGTTTCAATTGAGCGTTATGACCACGTCCGGCCCTTCACGAAGCCGCCGCGCCACCTTATTGATCTACAATGACCTCGAAGGAGGAGACCGGCCATGCTGATCCGCAAGTCAACTGACATCCGCCCGTCTGAAATCACGGATCGGTCCACCTACTTGCGGCGGCGCGAGTTCATGCTCGGGGCAGCCGCATTCGGCGCCGCTGCCGCATTTCCCTTTGCCGCCATCGCGGCCCCGCTCTCGATGACGAAGAGCCCCCTTTCCACGGATGAAACTCCGACACCGCTGAAGGACGTGACCACCTACAACAACTTCTACGAGTTCGGCACCGACAAGGGCGATCCCGCCAAGAACGCCCACACACTGACCACGAAGCCGTGGAAGGTGAAGGTCGATGGCCTCGTCGACAAGCCGGCCGACTACGATCTCGACGACCTGATCAAGGACATCGCGCTCGAGGAGCGCATCTATCGCATGCGTTGCGTCGAGGGCTGGTCCATGGTCATTCCATGGGTCGGCGTACCGCTGGCGAGTGTGCTCTCGCGGGTCTCGCCGCAAGGCAGTGCCAAGTATGTGGCCTTCGAGACGCTCGTGCGTCCGGAGGAAATGCCGGGCCAGAAGGGTTTCTTCCAGGCCATGAAGTGGCCGTATGTGGAGGGATTGCGCCTCGACGAGGCCGTGCATCCGCTGACGATCCTCGCCGTCGGACTCTATGGCGAGAAGCTGCCCAACCAGAATGGCGCGCCGATACGCCTCGTCGTGCCCTGGAAGTACGGCTTCAAGAGCATCAAGTCCGTTGTCCGGATGACGCTCACGGACAAGCAGCCCATCACGTCCTGGAGCCGCGAGAACCCGCGCGAGTATGGCTTCTACTCGAACGTCAATCCCGCCGTGGATCACCCGCGCTGGAGCCAGGCCACCGAGCGGCGCATTGGCGGCGATCAGGGCGGCAGCTTCGGCGGTCTGTTCGCCAAGCGCCACCCGACGCTCCTTTTCAACGGCTACGCCGAGCAGGTCGCGAGCCTCTATACCGGTCTGGATCTCAAGGCGAACTATTGAGGATGGCCGCGCGATCCAGGCAAAGGAGCACGCTCTCGCGCTTGTTTCTCGGCGCCGATCCGGCACGCCGCACGCTCTATATCGCCGGCATGACGCCCGCCGTTCTCTACTTCTATTGGGGTTTGACCAATCAGCTCGGCGCCGATCCCCAGAATGTGCTGGAACGCGCCCTTGGTCTTTGGGCACTGCGCTTCCTGATTGCGAGCCTCGCCATCACGCCTCTGCGCCAGCTTGGCGGCCCCAGTCTCTATCGCTTTCGCCGGGCCTTGGGGCTGCTCGCCTTCTACTACGCGGCGCTGCATCTCACGGTGTACATGGTGCTCGACAAAGGGCTCGACCTCCCCTCGATCATCGCCGACATCATCAAGCGGCCTTACATCACGGTCGGGATGCTGGCCTTCGTCATCCTCATCCCTCTTGCCGTGACGTCGAATGCACCGATGATCCGCCGCCTCGGCGCGAACTGGCGCAAGTTGCATCGGCTCGCATATCTGGCGGCGGCGGCTGCGGCGCTCCATTTCATCATGCTCGTGAAGGTCTGGCCGGGAGAGCCGCTCATTTATGCGGGCATCGTCGCGGCGCTCCTGCTCTTCC
>JAEYPL010000251.1 GCA_023410905.1 Pseudomonadota bacterium | reverse complement strand
GCGCGCTTGCCGAAGCACCCTATGAAGTGCTGGCCGACTGGCAGGACGCGTACGACGGCAATCTGCGCATCGTTCTGCCGGACACGTACGGCACGCAGAACTTCTTCGACAAGGCGCCCGAATGGGTGGCGCGTTGGACCGGCGTCCGCGTCGATTCCGGCGATCCCATCGAGGGCGGCGAGATGGCGATTGCCTGGTGGAAGAAGAATGGCCAGGATCCGGCGAAGAAGCTCGCGATCTTCTCAGATGGCCTCGATGTCGATCTCATTCACAAGATCCATCGCCACTTCCACGGCCGCATTCGCATTGGCTATGGCTGGGGCACACTGCTCACCAACGACTTCCGCGGTCTCGGTCCGAACGGCGGGCTCGATCCCTTCTCGATCGTGTGCAAGGTGATCTCGGCGAACGGCCGGCCGGCAGTGAAAATCTCGGACAACCCGACCAAGGCCGTCGGGCCGCCCGACGAGATCGCGCGCTATCGGCGCGTCTTCCATGTCGGCACGCAGGTCGCGACGCCCGTTGTCGTCTAGGTGCGTCGGATTCGTCGGTCTTACTGCGGGAATTTCTTGAGGTAGGCGATCAAGTCCTTGCGGTCCTGCTCGTCCTTGAGGCCGGCGAAGGCCATCTTGTTGCCGGGCATGGCCGCGCGCGGATTGAGGAGATACTCGAGCATCTTCTCTTCCGTCCACACCCAGCCCTCTGCGCCGGCCTTCTTGTTGGCGTCGGAGTAGTTGAAGCCCTCGATCGTGCCCGCCTTGCGGCCGATGATGCCATTCAGGAGCGGACCGACCTTGTTCTTGGCGTTCTCGCCGACATCGTGGCAGGCGCGGCAGCGCTTGAAGACATCGGCACCGTTCTCGGCATCCTGAGCCGAGGCTAATGTCACCCCGAGAAGGGCGGTGGCGGTCATCGCAGAGAGCAGAACGGCCCGTTTCATCTGTCACTCCCTATGGCGGCCATCAGCGTGACCTTGCGCCCCTCGAATTATTCTAGGAGTGATCTTACACGCGAAAGCTGTCCGCGTCGTTCTGCGCGACCAAATGCAGCACGCAGAATGATGACACTTCAGGCGCGGCCGTCGGGCTGGCGGGACGCGGGAGCGGGCTTGCGCTTCGGGCGGCTCGGCTCCACAGCGGTTTCCTTTTTGGTCGATGCGCCAACCGCGAGGCATGGCTTCAACAACCGTTCGAGATCGAGCCGCTGATTCCAGTAGGGTTCCTGGCCGTAGATCTCGCTCAGGAACTCGATGAAGACATTGACCTTCTCAGGCATGAAATCACGGCACGGGTAGACGGCGTGGATGGCCACGCTGTCGGAGCCGCAATACTGTGGCAGCAGCACCTTGAGCGCGCCGCTTTCGAGTTCCGGCCCGATGTCCCATGTCGAGCGCAGGCCGATGCCGAGCCCGGAGAGCAGTGCTTCGCGCACGAATTCGAGCGAGTTCGAGCGGATGTTGCCCTTGACCTTGAGGTGATGCTCACCATCGGGGCCGTGCAGGCGCCAGTAGTCCTGTGCACCGGCCGACAGGCAGTTGTGAAAATCGAGATCCGCGAGGCTCGTCGGTGCGCCGAAGTTCTCGACGTATTTCGGCGCCGCACAGATGACGCGCCTGTCGCTCGCGAGCTTGCGCTGGACGAGAGAGCTGTCGCGCAGTTCGCCGATGCGGACGGCCAGATCGAAGCCCTCGCGGATGATGTCGACGAAGCTGTCCGTCAGGTGGAAGTCGAGCTCGATCTCGGGATACTTCGCCAGAAACTGCGGCAGGTACGGTGCAATGTGGAGACGGCTGAAGGCAGTCGGTGCCGTGACCTTGAGTACGCCGCGCGGTTTCGTGTTGCGACGACTTACGAAATCCTCAGCCTCCGCAATCAGGCTCAGGATGTCGACAACGCGCTTGAAATAGCCTTCGCCGGTTTCGGTGAGCGTGAGCTGGCGCGTGGTGCGCTGAAACAGGCGCGTGCCGAGGCGCTCCTCCAGCAAGCTCACGCGCTTTGATACGACAGCTGGCGACAGTCCCATCTCACGGCCCGCCGCGGACATGTTTCCGGTGCGTGCGACGCGGGCAAAAATCTCGAGATCCGTGATGGCTGTCACAGCGTTCTCCCCTTAAACGCGCGTCCGGGTCTGCTGATGCTCTTCTTACAGATAGAGTCCATTATGCCCGGCAATGACCAAAGTGTGTCGGCCGATATAACCCGCCGCGATCACTATTGTTCCCGGGCGTTGAAAATGCGGGTGCAAGCCGCTGCACCCGATGTACAACTAGCATCATCACTATGGTCAGTCCCCTGTCGGTTCCGACACTTGCATGGCCGGGTCGCGGGGCGCGCACGCGTCATTGTCTGGAGCGGGGCGCGCGGTGCTATGATGACGGCGAGCGAATCCCGATATTTGGGCACGCGGCGACGGTCGATGTGAATTCAGTCCTATCCGGGCGTCGCTGCGGATCGAAAGGCAAGGGTGCCGATGTCGATAAATGTGCTGCCGCCGCCGGACCGCGCAATCGTCGCGCGCCGCGATGCGATCGCGCGGGATCTCGCGCGCCTCGTTGCATCGGGCGGGGTGATCGCGGACGAGGACGGCCGGCGCGCGTTCGAGACGGACGGGCTGTCGGCCTATCGCTGCATGCCGCTCGCGGTTGTGCTGCCGCGATCGACGGAGGAAGTTTCGCGCGTGCTCAAGTACGCGCACGACAATGGCATTACCATCATCCCGCGTGGTGCTGGTACATCGCTATGCGGCGGCGCGCTGCCGGCGGAGGATGCCATCGTCGTCGGTGTCTCGCACATGAACCGCGTCCTCGACATCGATCTCGAGAACCGAACCGCGCGCGTCGAGACGGGCATCACCAACCTCGGCATTTCAGGCGCCGTCCAGCCGCACGGCTTTTTCTATGCGCCCGATCCGTCGAGCCAGCTCGCGTGCACGCTTGCGGGCAACATCGCGATGAATTCCGGCGGCGCGCATTGCCTCAAGTACGGCGTGACGACCAACAACGTGCTCGGGGTGAAGATGGTGCTCGTCGACGGTCGTGTGGTCGAGATCGGCGGCGCGCACCTCGATGCCTCGGGCTATGACCTGCTCGGGCTGATCGTCGGCTCGGAGGGGCAGTTCGGCATCGTCACCGAGGCGACCGTGCGCATTCTGCGTGCGGCCGAGGCGGCGCGGCCCATGCTGCTCGGCTTCGACTCGAGTGAGATCGCGGGGCGCTGCGTCTCGGCCATCATCGCCTCGGGCATCATTCCGGTCGCCATCGAGTTCATGGACAAGCCCGCCATTCATGTGTGCGAGGCCTTTGCCAAGGCCGGCTATCCCCTGGATGTCGAAGCGCTGCTCATCGTCGAAGTCGAGGGCTCGGAGGAGGAGATCTCGACGCTGCTCGCGCGCATCGTCGACATTGCCAAACCCTTCAAGCCGAAAGGCGTCCGCGTGAGCCAGAGTGCGGAAGAAAGCGCCGCCATCTGGCGGGGGCGCAAGTCGGCATTCGGCGCGCTCGGCCGCATCTCTGACTACTTCTGCATGGACGGCACCATCCCGCTCGGTCGTTTGCCTGAGGTGCTGACACGCATTGGCGAGATCTGCGCGGGTCACGGCCTCAAGGTCGCGAACATCTTCCATGCTGGAGATGGCAACCTGCATCCGCTGATCCTGTTCAATGCGAATGATCCCGAACAGGTCCATCGCGCCGAGGAGGCGGGCGCCGACATTCTCAAGCTCTGCGTCGAGGTCGGCGGCTGCCTTACCGGCGAGCATGGCGTCGGCGTCGAGAAGCGCGATCTCATGACGAGCCAGTTCACGTCCGGCGAGCTTGCGCTCCAGATGCGGATCAAGACCGTGTTCGATCCGCAGTGGCTGCTCAATCCGCACAAGGTCTTCCCGCTCGAAAATCGCGAGATCGAGCATCAGGCCTGGGAGCATTAGTGTGAACAGTGCACGCCCAGGGAGCGAGCGCGAACTTCAGCGCCTGATCATGGATGCCGCCCGCGCCGAGATGCCCGTCGAAGTCATCGGCGCCGGCACCAAGCGCACGGTCGGCCGTCCCGTCAATTCGGGCCTCGCGATCTCGACGGCCTCGCTCAGCGGCGTTACGCTCTATGAGCCGACGGAGCTCGTTATGGGCGCGCGCGCCGGTACGCCGCTCGTGGACATCGAGCAACGTCTCGCCGAGAAGGGCCAGATGCTCGCCTTCGAGCCGATCGATCTCGGTCCGGCGCTCGGTGCGCCAGCGAACAGCGGCACCATCGGCGCTGTCTTTGCGACGAATTTTTCCGGCAGCCGTCGTGTGATGGCGGGCGGCGCGCGCGATCATCTTCTCGGCGTCGAGGCGATCACCGGCGCGGGGCAGACCTTCCGCGGCGGCGGGCGCGTGATGAAGAATGTCACGGGCTATGATCTCTGCCGTGCCGTCTGTGGAAGCTGGGGTACGCTCGCCGTCATGACGGGCGTGACCTTCAAGGTGCTGCCGCGGCCCGAGCGCACCGGCACGCTCGTCATTCTAGGCCTCGACGATACGTCGGGTGTGGAGGCGCTGTGTGCGGCGCTCGGCACGCCATTCGAGGTTTCCGGCGCCGTGCATCTGCAGGCCCCGTTCGCGGCGCGTCTGCGTCATGCGGAATTGGCCGCAGCTCAGAAGGCAGTCACGGCCGTTCGCGTCGAAACCTATGAGAGCTCGCTGCGCTATCGCCTCGATCGTCTCAAGGATGCGCTTCACGCCTTCGGTGAGATCCACGAGCTCGATGACGAGAACGCGCTCGCCTTTTGGGGTGAGCTGCGCCAGCTCTCGCCCTTGCAGGGCAGTACCGCGCCGCTCTGGCGCCTCTCGACGGCGCCGCGATCCGGGCCGGCAGTTGTTGCGGCCATCACGCGCTATATGGAGTGCCGCGCTTGGTACGACTGGTCCGGCGGGCTCGTTTGGGCCGAGGTACTCGATACGGCCGATGCCGGCGCCGCCGATATCCGCCGGGTGATCGCGCATCATGGCGGTCATGCGACGCTGATCCGTGCTGCGCCTGCCGTGCGCGCGTCGATCGACGTCTTCCAGCCGCTCGAACCCGATATCGCCGCGATCACGCGCGGCATCAAGGCGGTCTTCGATCCGAAAGACATCCTCAATCGCGGGCGATTGCTCGCAGATCTTTAGAGCGCGGCACAAGATGCAGACGAACTTCACGGCCGAGCAGCTTCAGGATCCGCGCATCGCGGAAGCCGACAGCATTCTCAAGCGCTGCGTGCACTGCGGTCTCTGCACGGCGACGTGCTCGACGTACGTGATGCTGGGCGACGAGCGCGATTCACCGCGCGGCCGCATCTACCTCATGAAGGATATGTTCGAGCGCGACCGCGACGCCAGTCCTGAAGTGCAGTTCCACGTCGATCGCTGTCTGTCCTGCCTCTCCTGCATGACGACCTGCCCCGGCGGTGTCGACTACATGCATCTCGTCGACCTCGCGCGCGTCCACATCGAGGAAACCGGCAAGCGCACGCTGAAAGAGCGCCTCGTGCGCGGACTGCTCGCGCGCCTGATCCCCTATCCGGAGCGCTTCCGGAAGGCACTCGCCTTCGCACCGCTCGGACGGCCCTTTGCAGGCCTCATGAAGCGCGTCGGATTGCCGGAAGTCGCGGCTATGCTGGCGCTGGCACCGCGCGAGCGCGTGCCCGAGGCGCGCTTCAGTGGCCCCGGCACGGCGGCGACGAGCGACAAGCGTTTGAAGCGCGTTTTGATGCTGGCCGGGTGCGCGCAGCAGGTTCTGCGGCCCGAGATCAATGACGCCACCATCCGCTTGCTCGCGCGCAACGGTGTCGACGTGGTCGTGCCTGCAGGTGCCGGCTGCTGTGGCGCGCTCGTCCATCACATGGGCCGCGAAGCCGAGGCTGTCGCGCAGGCCAAGCAGAATGTCGATGCGTGGTGGAAGGCCATCGAGCGCGAGCCCGTCGATGCGATCATCATCAACGCTTCAGGATGCGGCACCACGGTCAAGGACTACGGCCATCTGCTGCGCTTCGAGCCCGACTACGCCGAGAAGGCCGCCAAGCTCGCTGGGCTAGCCGTCGATATCACCGAGTTCCTGACGCGCTTCGATCTCGGTGCGCCACACCGCTGGTCGAGCCTGCGCGTCGCCTATCACTCGGCGTGCTCGATGCAGCACGGCCAGCGCATTACCAGCGAGCCGAAGACGCTGCTGAAGAAGGCGGGCTTCACCGTGCTCGAACCACCCGAGGGGCACATCTGCTGTGGCTCGGCCGGCGTCTACAACATTCTGCAGCCCGCGCTTGCCGATGATCTGCGCCAGCGTAAGGTCGCGAACATCGAGAGCGTGCGGCCGGACATTGTCGCCGCCGGCAATCTCGGTTGCATCACGCAGATCGGGCTCGGAACGCACCTGCCCATCGTCCACACCGTCGAGCTGCTCGACTGGGCATATGGCGGACCGGTGCCGCGCGGGCTCGAGAGTTTCAAGGGCTTCGTGTCGGACGTGCCGGGGTTTGTGGCGGCGTAGCTGATCGCGCCTCCGGCGCGAACAGGGCTGCCGCCCTATGACCCGCCCGGGGGACACCCCCGGCCCCCCGTTTTTTTCAGTTTTGGAGCGCGCCGCGAGCGCTGCGCTTCCCAAGTCCATAAAAGACGGGGGTTCGGGGGTGTCCCCCGATTGGGGCGTGGGGCGAAAGCCCCGCTCGTGGCAGAGCCACGAAACAAAACGCGACGCTCTTTCGAGCGCCGCGCTTTCATCGTCCAGGTGTACCCGCCGCGGAAGGGTTGCGAAGCACCCCTTCCTGAGCGCGCGACTGCGCGCCGGCCGTAGGCCGTGCTTCAAAAGAGCAGGCCGCGACAACGAACTTAATTCTTGTCCTTGTTGACCAGCGCGCCGGCCTTGATCCAGGGCATCATGGCGCGCAGCTTCGTGCCGACTTCCTCGATCTGGTGCGCGTCGTTGAGGCGGCGCGTGCCCTTGAAGCGAGCCTGGCCAGCCTTGCACTCCTGCATCCACTCCGAGGCGAACTTGCCCTGCTGGATGTCGGCGAGAATGCGCTTCATCTCGGCCTTGGTCTCGGCGGTGATGACGCGCGGGCCGCTCATGTACTCGCCCCACTCGGCAGTGTTCGAGATCGAGTAGTTCATGTTCGCGATGCCGCCCTCGTAGATGAGGTCGACGATGAGCTTCACTTCGTGCAGGCACTCGAAGTACGCCATCTCCGGCGCATAGCCCGCCTCGACCAGCGTCTCGAAACCGGCGCGGATCAGCTCGACGAGGCCGCCGCACAGCACGGCCTGCTCACCGAAGAGATCGGTCTCGCACTCTTCCTTGAAGGTCGTCTCGATGATGCCGGCGCGGCCGCCGCCGATCGCCGACGCATAGGAGAGGAAGAGGTCGTGCGCGTTGCCGCTGCGGTCCTTGTCGATGGCAATGAGGCAGGGCACGCCGCCGCCGCGCAGGTATTCCGAGCGCACCGTGTGGCCGGGGCCCTTCGGCGCGACCATGCCGACGTCGATGTCGTCGCGCGGCTCGATGAGGTTGAAGTGCACGTTGAGGCCGTGTGCGAACAGGATCGCGGCGCCGTCCTTCATGTTCTTGTGCAGATGCTCGCGATAGATGTCGCCCTGCAGCTCGTCGGGCGTCAGCATCATGATTACGTCGGCCCACTTGGCGGCCTCTGCAACTTCCATCACTTTGAGCTTCTCGCCTTCGGCCTTCTTGGCGCTGGGCGAGCCCTTGCGCAGGCCCACGGCGATGTTCTTCACGCCCGAGTCGCGGAGGTTGAGCGTATGGGCATGGCCCTGGCTGCCGTAGCCGATGATGGCGACCTTCTTGCTCTTGATGAGGTTAATGTCGGCATCACGATCGTAATAGACGCGCATGGGTGTTTCCCCTCGACGAGACTTGGCTTTGCGGGTTCGGTTCGAATGATGGAATTCGATGGCCCGAACGCCTAGCGGCTAAAGTAGGCCGGGTGCAAGCAAAAAGGCACCGTCCGGCGCGCGGCACGGGCCCGCATCCGGCAGTTTACCAGAAAGGCGCCGCTCCGTACGCGGCTTTTACGGCAGTCAGCGCTTGATGAAATAGCCGACTACGGCGCCGATCAGGGGCCACCACAGCACATCGACACGGGGCAGAACCTGCGCCACGAGCTGCATGACCGGCGCCACGAACGTGAGCGCCGCCAGGATGAGCGCCAGGATGATGGATACGGTCAGGGTCCCGGCGCCCGGCGTGCGCACGCCCTTCAGCACGATCGAGCCGATGAAGCCGATCACAAACACGATGATGGCGAACAGCAGGGCCCAGACGAAGATCTCGACGTTGTGGCCACCGAACTGCGGAATGGCCGGAAGATAGCGCTTGAGATGCGGCGCAATGGTCCAGGCACCGCCGAGCTGGAGAATAATGAGGATGATATATCCCAGCATTGCCGCTTTCCCCCTTGTTGGTGCCCTCGACTGAGCCCGATGGCCCGGGCTGCGGGACCTCGCCGCTGGCGCGCAAACGCTTCGAGCGGCGCTCAAGTTGCCTCTCTAGCAGCCTGCTGATGATCGCGCGAGTGGCTGCGGCCGATCGCCTGTGCAGTGTGGCGCTGAAGGCGCGCAAGGTTGGCGTGGGATCGCACCGCAAAAAGCAGAAAGGCTGGAGCCAGCGGCGGCTCCAGCCTTTCCATGCGGATGTGAGGACTACGGAACGCGGAACAGCGGAACGGTGCTCAATCGTTCGACTGCTTCGGCGCCCAACGCCGTCCTATGACGCAGTACGATGTGAACACTACGGTTCGACGGCCCTTTGAGAGTTGCTCTCGCAAGCCTGAACCACGGACCCCAGCGGGCATTCGACCGCGCGCTGAGCCCCTGCAGCGTTGTCACGATGTATCCTGGAACGCGCGCCCGGCCTGCGGGCCAATAGAGCCGCGCCGCCGCACCATCAGGCACACCATCGACCGCCACGCGAATCGGAGTGCGCACGTTGCAGTGCCCACCCTCATGAATTGCGCGGCAGCAGAATCACACGCAGCACTACATGTTCATAGTCCGTGCGCGTTCACGTTGTCACGAACTGAGTGCGTGCCCGGCCGGAACCGCGTCAGCGTCCGCCGCGATTGAGGCGGTCCCGAAGGTTCCTGAGCGCATTCGAGGCCTGAGGTGCCGGGGCGGCTGCCGACGGCATCTGCCCGTAGCCCGCGGGCTCGGCGACACGGGGGCGCTGGGGAGCGCTGTCCTGCGCGGCCGGTGATGGCGCGTACCGGCGAACGGGATCGGCCGGCGCAGCGGCGGGAGCGGGGCTGCGCGTCTGCGGCGCGGCCTCGGGGGCATTGGTGAGGCCCATGGCGTCGGCGAAGAGCGCTGTCTGGCTCGTCTCGGTCGAGGGCGATCCGCTGTTCGAGAGGCGCCACTTCTCCACGATCTGCTCGAGGAAACCGCTGTCGGTGCTCGCCTGCTGCCACATGGTCGTGAACATGGCGGAGGAGCTGCGCGGCATGGCATGCTTCGGGAGGTCGTCGAACTTGATGCGGACCGGCAGCGTCACGCCGTCGCCGAAGGCAATGGCCTCGCGCTGGCCGAGCGCCGAGAGGAACTCGAGCAGTCCCGATCCCGTGTCCGAGATGGCCGACTTCACGATCTCCTGGTCGCGGTCGTTCGACATGCGGAGCGCGAACACCGTGTTGCACTGGGAGAGGATCGTCGGGTCGATTTCAGCAGGACGCTGGGTCACGATGCAAAGCGAAGCACCGTACTTGCGGCCTTCCTTGGCGATCTTGGCGATGGCGCGCTTGCACGGCTCGAAACCGAGATTGGGATTGGCGGGTACGTAGCGGTGCGCTTCTTCGCACACGATGGTCACGGGAACTCTGCCCTCGCCCCAGAGCGCGAAGTCGAAGGTCATGCGGCAGAGCACGGAGACGACCACGTTCACGATTTCGGTCGGCAGGCCCGTCAACTCGAGGATGGTGATCGGCTTGCCCTCGACGGGCACGCGGAAGATGCGCCCGAGGATCTGCGCCATGCCGTCATAGACGGTGAGCGAGCCGAACATGAAGGAGTAGCGCGGGTCGAGCGACAGGGTCTCGATGCGCGTCTTCAGGTTGCGGTAGGGTGCGATGTCGCGCTTGTTCTCAAGCTTGCCCATGCGCTCATCGATGAGCGAGGTCAGATCCGAGAGGCGGTAGGGAACGGGCGTGTCGACCGTGAAACGACCGGCATCGAGGCGCGTGCGCGCGGCCTGGCCTTCCTTGCTGCGTCCCGAATTGTAGCGGCTCTTGGCGACGGGGATGAGCTCCTGAAGGATCTCGACCTCGTGCTTGCGCTCGGAGGGATCGCCGACCACAACCTCGATGAGCTCCTCGAAGGTGAGGAGCCAGAACGGGAGCTGCATGTTGCGCGGCGAGATGACCTCACCCCACTCGGGGAATGCCGTCGCGTACTCGTTGTGCGGATCGAGCAGCACGATGTGGGCCTGCGGGTTCTTCTCGAGAATGGAGCGCAGGAGCAGCGCGGTGGTGCAGGATTTGCCAGTGCCGGTGGTGCCGAGCACGGCGAAGTGCTTACCCAGCAGGTCGTCGACGCGCACCATGGCCGGAATGGTGTTGTCCTGCCGCAGAGCGCCGACGCGAACAGAGCGTTCGATATCGCCGCAGAAGGCTTGGAGAAGCTCGCTCTTCGATGCCACGCGAACGCGGTCACCGAGGCCCGGATAGATGCTCACGCCGCGATTGAAGCCGGCTGGGCTGCCGTCGGGGCCACGCCGGAGCTCGCCGACGAGACCGAGCTCGGCGATCCTGATCTCGTTCTCACCCTCGCGCTGGGCCGGAACGGGCACGCTGAGCGCCGAGACGATGGCGAGCACGATGGTCTCGTCGGTCTCGATGGCGAGCAACGTACCCATGTCCGGGCGCGACGATGCTTCGCGTGAGCGGCCGTCGGCATCCAGCAGCACGATCGACTTGGCGCCGGTGACCGACACGATCCGGCCGATCGAGCCATCCGAGGCCAGTGCTGTATGCTCTGTGGGTTGTGACATCAGGGCCATCGGATTTGCCTCGGCTGGTGCAGTGGTGGTCGGCTCGGTCTTGCTTCTGTCGTGTGCGCGTCAGTAGGGATCGAGCATGAGTGTCTTGGTCGGCAGGCTGACCGTCACTTCGGTTCCCTGGCCCTTCGTGCTGCGAATCTGGATCGTGCCGCCGTGAAGGTCCACGAGAGCCTTCGCGATCGGTAGCCCCAGGCCCGAGCCTTCGCGCCAGCGCGTACGACTGGCGTCCGCCTGGCCGAAAGGCGCAAGCGCAACGCGAATCTCTTCCTCGCTCATGCCGACGCCGGTATCGCGCACGGTCACGACGATGTCGCCGTTAGGCGCGTTCACAGCTTCCACCTCGATCGTGCCGCCGGGCGGCGTGAACTTGATCGCGTTGCCGACCAGATTGGTGAAGGTCTGGCGCAGCTTCTGTTCTTCGCCCTGGATGATTGGCAGGTCGGAGGCGACGTTGGCATTGAGATGCAGGCCGTGATCTTTGATCGTTTTCTCGAAGTTCGCGAGCGTGTCTTCCATCGCGTCGGCGACCTGAACGTCGGTCGGATCGAGCATGAAGCTGCCGCTGTGCAGCTTCGAGATATCGAGGATGTTGTTGATCACCGTGAGCAGGTGCGTGGCCGCGTCCTGGACGAGGCGGGCGTACTCGACGATGTCTTCATCGGTGAGCTTGCGGTGCTCGTGCTCGGTCAGCAGTTTGGAGAAACCCAGCACGGAGTTGAGCGGCGTGCGCAGCTCATGACTCATGTTCGAGATGAATTCGGACTTGATCTTGTTGGCGAGCTGCGCTTCGAGCTTGGCAGAGCGCTCGGCCTCACGGGTACGCTGACGCAGGACCGCCTCACTGAGGCTGATCGCGTAGCTTCCCATCAGGGAGCTGCCCTGGCCCACTCCAATAACCGCGTTCAGCATCGCGGACGCATCCCTGACTGATCAATGAATGGAACAACAATAGGGCTCAGAGCATAAGCATCGGTTAATCGCGTGGATCTGCCCTGCCGTGGTTCCGCGGCTCGTCCCCGTACACTATATGTGCTATGTAAACAGGCAGGTTGGACGCCCGGGTGGTGCGGTGGCGTCCCTACAACGTATGGCTCGACCGGCATCGGGGTGGGCCTGGGAGTGGCAATGGCCCTTGAGCAGTTGGAGCGTCCGGTCGGGAGCGAGCTGATCGACCCTTTCGGGCGTCACGTCAGCTACCTCCGCGTGTCGGTGACCGACCGATGCGACTTCCGCTGTGTCTACTGCATGTCCGAGCACATGACGTTCCTGCCCAAGCGGGACCTCCTGACGCTCGAGGAACTCGATCGCCTCTGCTCGGCCTTCGTCGACCGGGGCGTGCGTAAGCTTCGAATTACCGGCGGTGAGCCGCTGGTGCGCAAGAACATCCTCTGGCTGTTCGAAGCGCTGTCGCGGCACCTCAAGAGCGGGGCGCTCGAGGAACTGACGCTCACCACGAATGGCAGCCAGCTCCCCAAGTACGCCCAGGCGCTTGCGGACTGCGGCGTTCGCCGGATCAACGTCTCGCTCGACACGCTCGACCCCGAAACCTTCCGCCGCATCACGCGGTGGGGTGATTTCGCCAATGTCATGCAGGGCCTCGAAGCGGCCGAGAAGGCCGGCCTCGCGGTCAAGATCAACGCGGTGGCGCTGAAAGGCGTCAACGAGCACGAGATCACGGAGCTCGTGCGCTTTGCCCATGGCCGCGGCGCCGATCTCACGCTGATCGAGACCATGCCCCTCGGCGACATCGATGGCGATCGCACCGACCAGTACTTGCCGCTGTCGATCGTCCGGGCTCGCCTGATGGACACGTTCACCCTGCGCGATATCCCGTACCGGACGGGCGGTCCTGCGCGTTACGTCGAGGTCCAGGAAACGGGCGGGCGGCTTGGATTCATCACGCCCATGACCCACAACTTCTGCGAGAGCTGTAATCGCGTGCGCCTGACCTGCACGGGGACACTTTATATGTGCCTCGGCCAGGAGGATGCGGCGGATCTCAGGGGGCCGCTCCGGGCTTCGGCCGACAACGCGCTCCTGCACTCGGCGATCGACGAGGCCATTGCACGCAAACCCAAAGGTCACGACTTCGTGATCGACCGGCGCAGCAAGCGACCGGCCGTTCAGCGGCATATGAGCGTAACCGGCGGATAAGACATACAACCTGGTCGTGCTGGACGGCGCGAGAGGGGCAGCCGCCAACGCGGCGCCGAGGGATACGGCTGGGGAGGCCGAAGGAGTGAGCGAGCCCGAGGGGCACGGACGGCGTCCAGTCATGGACGACGGCGGGGCGGCAGCGGCTGGAAATCTCAGAGCCATCGCCGCGATGTCGCTCGCCATGGCCTCGTTCGCCTGTGGCGACACGCTCATGAAGCTCGCCTCCACGAGCCTTCCGACGAGCCAACTCCTTTTTCTTCGCGGCTCCATCGTCTTTCTGGTGTCGCTCTGTGTAGCATTCCTGACCGGCGCGCTGCGCGAACTGCGCCATGTCGTCGAACGGGCCATGGCGGGCCGTATTGTCGGCGATGTCGGCGGCGGATGGCTTTTCCAGACCGCGCTCGCCCGTCTGCCCTATGCCGATCTCACGGCCATCGGCCAGCTCAGTCCCATGGCGCTTACGGCGGCGTCCGCAGTTTTCCTCGGCGAGCGCGTCGGCTGGCGCCGCTGGACGGCGACGGCGGTCGGCCTTGTCGGCATCCTGATCATCGTGCGGCCCGGCGGATCGACGTTCAGCTGGTGGGCGCTCGTCGGCATCGCGTCGGTGCTCTGCACGACGTTGCGTGATCTTTCCACGCGCGGCATCAACCGGCGCGTGCCAGCCATTCTGATCATGACGCTGTCGGCCGGTGCGGTTACGCTCGCGGCTCTGGTAGTGGCGCCGTTCTCCAACTGGCAGTGGCCGAGCCAGACGCTCATGCTCATGCTGAGTGGCGCGGCCGTATTCAGCTTGTGCGGCCAGCTCGGAGTCATCATAGGCATGCGTACGGGCGAGGTGTCGGCCGTCGTGCCTTTCCGCTATACGATCATCTTGTTCTCGATCGTTTCGAGCGTGCTCGTCTTCGGGTATTTGCCCGATGGGCTGACTCTGCTCGGGATCGCGATCGTCGTTTCGGCCGGCCTCTACACCTTCTATCGGGAGCAGAAGCTACGCCGGCTTGTGGCACGACAATCCTGAAGACTGCGATGACATGAGAATCCGGACAGGCACGATCCGGAAGCGCGTGAAGTCGGCCTGTGTGTCGGCGAGGGAGGTTGAGG
>JAEYPL010000233.1 GCA_023410905.1 Pseudomonadota bacterium | reverse complement strand
AGATCGTCGTGCTGGCGTCGCTTGCGGCTTCTCATGTGATCGATGAACGTCGTCCGCACGATCTGGAACATCCAACTGTCTAGGCGCGTACCCGGCGTGAACTGGTCGAGGCGGCCGAGGGCCTTTTCACAGGCCGACTGCAGCACGTCGTCGGCGAGGTCGCGCGAGCCGGCGAGCGTCAGCGCAAAACGCCGCAGGCGCGGCAGCAGCGCGACGATCTGATGACGAATATCGGTCTCAGCGGCGGTCATCCGGTCTCGCGATAGGCTACCTTCTGGGAATAGAACGCTGGCAGCGGCGTTGCATTCCCGACAGTATTCGAATTTCGTCCTGGTGGCGGCTGCTCGGCTTGTCGTCAAGGTTAAGTGTGCTCGCGAGGAAGGGACAATCCGTGCGCGATCTCAACTGGCTGAAGGTGCTGCTCCTTGCGCTCATGCTCTCGATTGGTCTTTCCGTTGCCGCGCTAGGCCCGCTGCCGGACGGCACCGCGCTCGCGGACGACGACGACGATGATGATGATGATGACGATGATGATGATGACCGCCCGCGCCGTCGCGCTGAGCTGGTGATCATCGGGCTCGATGCGCCAGCACGGGCGCGCCTGCAATCGCGTGGCTTCCGCATCACCCGGGAGGCGACGTCTGGATTGATGAACGGGCAGGTGTCGCGCGTAGAGGGCCCGCCGGGCCGCTCTGCCGCTTCGGCTCTGCAACTCTTGCGCACGCTCGCGCCTGGGGCTCCGGCCGCGCGTAATGATCTCTTTCGCCGCTTCGCGCTTTCCCGCTATCGCCCGACGGGCGATCTCTGCCGCGAGAAATGTGAGACCTTCGAAATCACCGCATGGCAGCCGTCGCTGATGGCCTGTGCAGTCGCACCTCGTATCGGCGTGATCGATACTGCCGTCGATGCCCGCCACCCAAGCCTCGCAGGCGCCCAGCTCACGACGACGACTGTTCGCCGACAGGATCGCCGCCCTTCCGATCCGGCACACGGCACGGGCGTTGTCAGCTTGCTCGTCGGGCAGCCCGGCACGGGCATCGTCGGCGTCGTGCCCCGCGCGCGCGTGCTCGCCGTGGATGCCTTTCATCGCGACGGCAATGGCGATGCCGCTGACGTGTTCGATCTCATTGCCGCCCTCGATTGGCTCGTGGAGCAGGGCGCCAGCGTGATCAATCTGAGCTTCAGCGGGCCCGCCAATGCATTGATGGCCGAGGCTGTCGCACGCGTGACGTCCAAGGGTTTGAGCGTCGTCGCTGCCGCCGGGCGACCGGATGGCGGCGCCACGGGTTATCCGGCGCGCTATCCCAATGTGCTCGCCGTATCCGCGGTCGACGTGCGATTGCGGCCCTCTCGACTGTCGAGCCGCGGCGCGCACATTTCCTTCGCTGCGCCCGGCGTCGGCCTCATCGTCGCTGCGCCGCGCGGCGGACATCGGCAGGTGGACGGCACATCCTTCGCAGCACCGTTCGTAACCGCGGCATTGGCTATGGGCCTCGTCAGCAAAGACTCCCATACGGATGCGGCGGCGCATCTGCGCGCGGGGGCCAAGGATCTCGGGGCGCCGGGGCGTGATCCCGTGTTCGGATGGGGGCTCGTGCAGTTCGCACCCTCGCCGCAGTGTTGATCGGCAGCTTCGTCGATCACCAGCGCCGCGCGCGGCCCGGCAAAGCGAAAGCCCCGTCACGTCGTGCGTGAAACGGGGCCCTTCATCACTTCCGATTCATGCCCAGCCGAGCCGGGCTGATTTGCGAGGCACATGACCTCGTTCGCGATAGACAGATTGTTTTATGAGAGTCCGGTTTGGTCTGATCAGTTGGCGCCGCCAAACCGTGCCTTCGCCCTTCGGCTCCGGCCTGTGTCCTTCTGCGGTGGGTCCATGCACCCTCCACACGCTATTGGCACACGTGACGATCGCGGCGAGAGCATCCTTATGGAGACCCAGCACATCTGCCGACGGGCTCCTAGCTCCGTGGCGATGATCGTCACTTTTACATCTTGGATCGCCTGTCGAGAGAGTCAAGAGGCGCGGGACGCGCGACGAGATCGGCTCTCCGTAACCAGTTCGATTTGTGGCGATGGCGTGGTCGCTCGTAGGTGATGTCGTGACCGGCGGAACCATCGCATCTTGAGCGGCTTGTACTCGCATGTTGCAAGCATCTCTCCCTGATGTAGTTCGTGTCACCGTTCGACGGGAGGCAACCGGCGTATTCGTGGCGCTCAGCCCCGATCTTCCCGGCCCCATAGCCGTTGAACTCGACGCCGGTCGACTTGCGCGAGCCGTTCCCGAGCGCATTCAGGCATGGTTCGAGGCGGAAGGTCTTTCGGTTCGCGTGGAGCAGTGCGAGGGGCGCGCGATTGCCCTCTCATCGTGGCATGTGATGCCATTGGACGGCGCACGGGATCCAGTTCCCAAACCCAATCCGCCGCCGCCTCTACCGCCATCCATCGATCCATCGCATCCGGGGAGCGATCCACCGCCGCCGCCCCCGATCCCGGTGCCTGATTTGCCACCTCCGGGTCGGCCACCGCCATCCGAGCCGGATCCGACACGCTAGGTGCAAATTTGTGCGAGCGTACCCACGGACGCTGCCGGTGGCGTACCGAGCGTCGGCCCTCAGACTGCGGACAATAAAATATTGAAAGTATCGGTGCGGAAGTTTCCCGTTCGGGATCGCGTCTGTCATGGATCGGCAGGTCGGGTTGCTTGGGCATTGAATTTATTACGGTTTAAAGGACGCTCGGCGAATGAATGGAGGTGAACCGCCTATTGCAGCGGCCGAAAGCGCTCCTTCACCGTTATCCGAGCTGCATGATACCCACCGCTGGTGTACTTGCGGTGCACCTCGCCCTCGGGAATAAAGGTATCGATGGGGGCCGCTAGGTCGGCTCACGCGGGAAGAGGGCACTGGGCATGCAGGCGGTGGACGAAGGCCGCACGGCGACGCGCGTTGCCGAAGAGCTATATCGGTTCACCGAAAAACTGTACCGTGCCGAAACCCCCAACGACGTTTATGAAGCGGCTCTCGATATCATAACCCGCGCGCTCGGTTGCCGCCGCGCGTCCATCCTGCTGTTCGATGATGCAGGCGTCATGCGCTTTGCCGCTTGGCGGAATCTATCGGACCACTACCGCCAGGCCTTGGAAGGGCATTCTCCCTGGACTCGTGACGTCAAGGATCCCCAGCCCGTCTGCATCCCGGATGTCGAGGCCACCGACCTCCCCATTCGCCTCCAGGATGCCATCCAGGGAGAACGTATTGGCGCTCTCGCGTTCTTCCCCCTTGTCGCGAGCAATATGCTCATCGGCAAGTTCATGACCTACTATGACGAGCATCATGTCTTCAGCGATGCGGAACTAGCGCTTTCTCTCACGATCGCCCGTCAGCTCGGCTTCAGTTTGGAGAGGAAGAGAGCCGAGGACGCGCTGCGTGCGTCTCAGAAGCGACTTGAGGCGGAACTCACGGCGTTGGCCGAGCGCAACATTCAGTTGGCATTGGCAGGAAAGGCGGCGCGTGTTGGCAGCTACGCGTACGATGTTGCCACCGAGCTCATGCAGATTTCCGAGGGCTACGCCGCCATCCACGGCTTCCCCGAGGGCACCCGCGAGATAATGCGCAGTGATTGTCTGGCGAGCGTACATCCTGAGGACGCACCGCGCCTGGATCAGTTCCGCATCGAGGCGCTCAACATGCGCAGGCGCGAGTATAGCGTGGAGTATCGCATTATTGCTCCGGCCGGCGGGCTGCGCTGGGTCGAGACGCGCTGCTCCATCACTTACGATAGCGGGCGCCCGCATCGAGTCGTCGGTGTCAGCATCGATATCACCGAACGGAAACGGGTGGAGGAGGAGCAGGGCAAGCTGCTCGCGGAACTCGATCACCGTGTGAAAAACGTGCTGGCGACCGTCCAGGCCGTCGCCGCGCATACACTTCATTCAACCAGCTCGATGGAGCACTTCGTCACTGCGCTCGACGGCCGTATTCGATCCATGGGGTCGACACACGAGCTTCTCAGTCACCGCCGGTGGCTAGGAATACCGCTGGCGGAGCTGGTGCAGCGCGAACTGGCGCCTTATGCGACGGGTTCGAATACCGAAATTACCGGTCCCGAAGTGATGTTGAGTGCGGAAGCCGCCCAGACGATCGGCATGGTGCTGCACGAATTAGTCACCAACGCAGCAAAGTACGGTGCACTGTCCGTTCCGGCAGGGCGGGTATCGATCAATTGGAGCTTACCGCTCAAGGGCTGTACGAGAAATCGGCTGATCGTCAAATGGCGGGAGATCGACGGCCCCGTGGTCGATCCTATGTGCAAGTCCGGCTACGGCATCAGCGCGGTCCGGCAACTTGTTCCTTATGAGCTCGATGGTGCAGTCGATCTCGTGCTTGCCCCCGAGGGGGCGCGATGCGAACTGGAGATTCCTCTTGCCCAGCTGGGTGAGGAACGAGCTTCCGCATAATCAGCTCCTGCCAACTGAATTATCGGCGCACTGTTGAATGCAAGAATGCCAGGGCCGGCGGGGTTCAGTTGAGCGCGCGGCGCAATGTTTCCAGTAACTCTGGACCATGAAATGGCTTCTGCAACGCTGCAGTCACCTTGTTCGACAATCGTGAAAGCTCTGCATAGCCGGAGATGACCACGATGCGGATCCCTCGATCGTGCAGAGCATCGATGAGGGAGTAAGCCAGCTCGCCCTTGAGATTGATGTCGACAATCGCCAGTTTGGGCATGTGCTCCTGGGCCAGCCGGTGGGCGTCAGCGATTCTTCCCACCGGACCGCACACTTCCATGGCCTCGAGTTCGAGGAGCGATTTCAGTGCGGTGGCAATATGCCATTGATCCTCGACGATCAGGACGCGTACGCCCCGCAAATCTCCCGGCTTCTGGGGCTCCTGCGCTTGAGGCATTGGCAAGGACCTCCTGCGGAGAAAAACATGCGTGGTTCTGAAATTGTGGGTGCCATCCTCGCAGTCTATTCGAAGGAAAGCACCAGCAAACTCCTATCAGATCCGAGTTCAGTGCCGAGATGATACGCCGCTGTGCCCGCGCAAGGCCTTGAAGCCACAAGCCGTCGGGGAACCAGTGCGGGAGCCGGTTTCGCGTAGAGCGAAGAAACGCAAGCTTATTCCGCTGGATAGGTGAAGCTTTTTGGCTGGGGGACTAGGATTCGAACCTAGACAGGCAGAGTCAGAGTCTGCAGTCCTACCATTAGACGATCCCCCAGCAGGCACCGCTCAGGGCGGCGCTCGGGAGGCCCCTCTTATCAAGCGTCGACCTGCCGCGCAACCCCGTCAAAATCGGCGCGCCGGGCATGGGGGCTCCGCGCAGTTCGCCGCCCGGGCCGGCGGGCTAGGTCGGCAGGTCGGCCCGGCGCATGAGCGTCAGGATCACCCAGCCATTGAGCCGGTCGGCCCGTACGCGCTGAAACCCTGCCGCGGCATAAGCTGCGAGGACGGCTGATGCCTGCGATTGCAGAATACCGGACAGCACGACGACGCCGCGCGCAGGGGTGACCCCGGCGAGCCGTTGCGCGATGGAGATCAGCGGTTCGGCGAGGATGTTTGCGATGATGAGATCATAAGGTGCCCCATTGCGGAGGGCTGGATGATCGAGACCGAGCGCGGCGACGAGCCGGATACGGCCAGCGAGTGCATTCTTGCACACGTTCTCGCCCGCCACACGAACGGCCTCCGGGTCAAAGTCGCTGGCGATGACGGACGCCTTGGGGAGCACACGCGCGGCCGCGATGGCGAGGACGCCGGAGCCGCAGCCGAGATCGAGTACGCGCTTGAAACTCTTCTGCCGCGTCAAGCGGTCGATGGCCAGCAGGCACCCGAGCGTCGTCGCATGGTGCGCCGTGCCGAAGGCCTCGCCCGCATCGATCTCGATGGCATTGCGATGCTGCCGGCCGACCGCGCGGTCATGACTGCCGTGAACGAGGAAGCGGCCGGCGACGACCGGCGGCAGACCCGCCTGACTGACGGCAACCCAATTCTCCTCTGGGACGACTTCGATCGTGATGCTGGCGCTGCGGACATCAGGTCCGGCGTCGAGGAATTCCGAGATGGCCGCCAGATCGATCGCGTCCTCGTAGTAGGCATCGACGAGCCAGCCGGCGCCGGGCGCTTCGAACAGGCTAACGGCCAGCGGCGGACGGATGACCGACTCCTCGAGCAGGGCCGCGATCGTGCGGGCAGCGTCTGTATCGTCCATCGTGATGCGGACGCGATGCATAGCGTGAGCTTTCGTGCGTGGTTCCGGCAGGCGGTGTAGCCGGATGGTGGGGGCGGTGCACGCAGAAACGTCGTCGCGCCTGCCGGCGCGAACTGTCCGCAGGCCAGCAGCGGGCGGCAAACAATAAAAAACGGGGGTTCGGGGGTGTCCCCCCGAGCGGGTGCAGGGCCTGCGGCCCTGCTCGCGCCGCAGGCGCGAAGGGTCAGGCCTCCGGCTTTCCCGCCATCATGCGCAGCGGCGTGAACACGAGCACCGTCTCGCCGCGCTGATTGATAACTGTGTTCCTCGTCCGCACGAGGCCGCGTCCGCCCTTTGATGTCGCGCGCTGCTCGATGACTTCGATCTCGCAGTGAATGGTGTCGCCGGCGAAGGTCGGTCCCTTCACATCAAGTTCCATGTTCAAGAAAGCGAGGCCCGTGCCCTGGATGGTGCCGAGCATGGTCATGCCTTCAGCGATCGCGTACACGAGCGCGCCCGGCGCGACGCGGCCTTGGATGGCGGAATGCGCCTTGACGAACTCCATGTCCGTGAAAAGCACCTCCAGGAAGCCTGTGCAGGAGATGAAGTTGACGATGTCGGTCTCGGTGATCGTGCGGCCGAAGGTTTTGTACTTCGCGCCGACGGGCATTTCCTGCCAGTAGAGGCCCTGGCCCAGCAGCTTCATGTCGTTCTCTCCCTGACTTTCTCCATGCGCTACTTGCCCGGCTGAAAGTAAAATCTCAAGCCGTGCCTCCGCACGGATCCTATGCCGCGCGCTGCGCGCGTAGGGCCTCGCCGCGGTAGCTGAGTGCCTCGGCAATGTGAACGCGGCTGACGCTCTCGGCGTCGTCGAGGTCGGCGATAGTGCGGGCGACCTTGAGCGTGCGGTGGAAGCCGCGTGCCGAGAGGCCCATGGCTTCAGAGGCCGATCGGAGGAGGGTGAGGCCGTTCTCGTCAGGCATGGCGATCTGTTCGAGGAGGCGCCCGGAGCTGTCGGCGTTGGTACGCACGCGTGCTGCACCCAGCGCGGCGAAGCGGGTGACTTGCCGCGCACGTGCGGTGGCGACACGCGCGCGAACTTCTGCACTGCCTTCGCGGGGGGCGGGCAGAACGAGATCGGCGGCGGAGACGGGCGCCAGCTCGATCTGCATGTCGATGCGATCCAGAAAGGGGCCGGAGACACGCGCCTGATAGTCGTCGGCACAGCGCGGGCCGCGTTTGCATGTCGTGCCAGGGCCGGCACCGCCACATTTGCAGGGGTTCATCGCCCCGACGAGTTGGAAGCGCGATGGATAGGTAATGCGGTGGTTGGCACGCGCGATGACGGTTTCGCCCGTTTCTAGTGGCTGGCGCAGGGCATCGAGCACGTTTGGCTGGAATTCGGGCAACTCGTCGAGAAAGAGTACGCCGAGGTGCGCAAGTGAAACCTCGCCGGGTCGTGCGCGCATTCCACCGCCGACGAGTGCGGCCATGCTCGCGGAATGATGCGGGGCGCGGAAGGGGCGCGTGCGTGCAATGCGTCCTTCGCCGAGTTCACCAGCGAGGCTCTTGATCATCGAGACTTCGAGCATTTCGGCCGGTTCGAGAGGCGGCAGGATGGAGGGCAGGCGTGAAGCCAGCATGGATTTGCCCGATCCGGGCGGCCCAACCATCAGGAGATTGTGCCCGCCAGCCGCGGCGACTTCGAGCGCGCGGCGTGCGCTCTCTTGGCCTTTGACGTCAGCCAGATCGAGCATGCTCTCGGAGCCGGCCGGACCGCCCGGCTCCGGGCGCGCCATGACCTGTGTGCCCTTGAAGTGATTGACGAGCGAGAGGAGATGCGGCGCCGCGAGAATGGCCATGTCCTCGGCCGCCCAGGCGGCTTCGGCACCGCAGCTCGCCGGGCATATGAGGCCCTTGCCGAGTGCGTTGGCACCAATTGCGGCCGGGAGGGCGCCCGGCACAGCGCGGATAGAACCATCGAGCGCAAGCTCGCCCACAGCTGCGTAGCCCTCGACGGCATCGGGTGTGATGGCGCCGGTCGCCACCATGAGCGCGAGAGCTATCGCGAGATCGAAGTGGCTGCCCTCCTTAGGCAGGTCTGCGGGCGCGAGATTGACCGTGATGTGCCGGAAGGGAAGCGCGAGACCTACAGCGTGAAGCGCATTGCGCACACGCTCGCGGCTCTCGGCTACGGCTTTGTCGGGCAGACCGACGATCGCGAAGACGTGCCGCCCGCCGCTGATGCGAACCTGAACCTCGACGGGGCGCGCCTCGATGCCGACGAACGCGAGCGTTGAAATCTGCCCGTACATGAAACGTCCCGCAATGCCGCGGCACATGCCGCTCGATCCATCGAGATCAATGACTGCAGGCTACGCGATCGCATGGATCAACGCAAGAACAATGAGGGAACGGATCCACAGCAGGCGCTACGGAGGCTCTCAATACCCCTCGCTGAGGAGTGGGAAAGCGCTGTCAAAGCCGCGTCGCGAAAGTGGCGTGGCGCGGGCGAGATGGCTGCGGTCGAGCTGTCCGAAGCTCGTGACGCCAAGCAGGCCGAGCACGCGGCGTGTCTCGTCTTCGAGAAGTTCGAGTGCGCGCGTCAGTGCTGCTTCGCCACCGGCAGCGAGCGCCAGGCCCTGCAGGCGTCCGATGCCCACCGCATCGGCGCCGAGCGCGATGGCCTTCACGATGTCCGTGCCGCGATAGATGCCGCCATCGACGACGATATGGCATTTGCCTTTCACGGCATCGACCACTTCCGGCAGATCGCCGAGGCTGCCACGGCCATGATCGAGCTGGCGGCCGCCGTGGTTCGACACGTAGACGACGTCGATGCCGTGATCGATGGCAATGCGGGCGTCTTCCGCCGTCGCAATGCCCTTGATGAACATCGGGATTGGGCAGTTCTTGCGAATGCGCGCGATATCGGCCCACGAGAAGGCTTGCTGGAAGGGATCGCCCGCACCTGCGCCACCCGATGCGCGTCGGGCCGTCGGCTTGTAGCGCTTCGCGATGTCGCGTTCGCGCCGTCCGTAGTAATCGAGGTCCACCGTCAGGCAGAGGCCGGCATAGCCACTCGCGACTGCAGCCGCGACGCGCTCGTCGACCCAGGCGGCATCACCGCGCACATAAAGCTGGAAGAGTTTGGGATAGTCCGGTGCCGCGGCGGCCACTTCTCCGAGGCCCGGCTTGCAGACGGAGCTCAACATGTGCAGCACGCCGAATGCTGCGGCCGCTTTTGTCGGGGCCAGGCCACCGGCCGGGCAGAGATCCTGCAGCGAGCCGATTGGCGCGAGAATGATTGGGAGATTAAGCTTGTGCCCGAGGAAGGTGGTCGACAGGTCGACATTCGCGACATCGCGCAGGACGCGCGGGCGAAAGGCGATGGATTCGATCGCGAGGCGGTTGCGCTCGAGCGTCGTCTCGGTGTCGGCGCCGCCCATGAGATAGTCCCACGTCTCCTTCGAAAGCGCCTCGCGCGCCGGCTTGATGAGCTCATGCAGGACTTCGATCGATGGCGTGGTCACGTGGCGCTCCCTGGAGACATTTTTTGACCTCGGCACGCCATGACCGGCGCCCCCTGACATCGGATGTACCGCTTCGGGCTCGGTCGATCCAGAGGTCCGCGCAGCAGGGCAGGCAATAGAAAAAGCCGCACCGGGAGGTGATCCCGATGCGGCTTTGAATGGAGCAACGCACGTGGGCTTCAAGCCGGTGCGCGCGCCCTCAAAATCAGCCCTTCTTCGGCGCAGCCTTCTTGGCCGGGGCCTTCTTCTTTGCGGTCTTCTTCTTTGCGGGCTTCTTGTCGGCAACCGTGGTCACATCCGACTGGGAAACGCCAGCCACGGACGAGAGAACAGGAGCCGAAGCAGCCGGGAGCGCCGAGGCGATCGCGACAAGGCCAGCCGTACCAAGAGCAGCGAGCAGACGGGTCATTCAAACCTCCACAGTTTCAGGTGTGCGCGCATTCCCTATGCGTGACCACACCGCTCTACATGCGGTCGCCGGCCGCCTGCAAGAAAAAATATCAGTTAATACTTGGATTGCTCGCGACTATGAATAGAACTTCATGCAATTCATGCAGTGACTAAGCAAAAACCCTGATGTTTGTTGTCAAATATTCATCGCGGGTGCTTCGATCGCGCGGAGCCCGGCTTCTGAATGAATGTTTATTTATTTCGGCAAGTAGTTCTAGGATTGAGGGCGGTTGCTAGAAGTCCGCCGTCAGCGGGCGCTTCGGATCGTAAGCCGGCGGCTGGTCGCCGACCACGGTTCCGCCCGCCCTCCGCTCAAGGGCGAGCGCGCGGCCGGCACCCGGAAGCAGGCGCGGCGATTGACCGACATTGAGAATGGCCGCTTCGGGCATGGCCTCTCGCAGCGCCGTCAGCAGATCGACGCGGGCGCTCTCGTCGAGCGCGGTCATGGCGTCATCGAGGATTATCAAATCGGGACGGTGTAGCAGCAGGCGTGCAATCGCGACGCGCTGGCGTTCGCCCGCCGAGAGGGACTGGTCCCATCGGCCTGTGTCGTCGAGCATCCCCGTGAGATGGGCGAGCCCCGCGTTGGAGAGCGCAGTAGCGACATCCTCGTGCGCGGGCGGTGCGCCATCGGAAGGGTAGATGAGCGCATCGCGGAGCGTCGCGAGCGGCAGATAGCCCTGCTGGGGCGCGATCATGATCCGCGCTCGTTCGCCGATGCGGACCGTGCCATGCCCCTCGCGCCAGAGGCCGGCAATCGCGCGCACGATGGCCGTCTTGCCCGAGCTCGTGTCGCCCGCGATCGCGAGCGACGTTGCGGGCGGAACCATCAGGTCGGCGCGCGCAACGAGCGGTCGGCCTGCCGGATCATGGACCGCGAGGCCCTCGAGCACGAGACCTTCGCTCGGCGACGGCGTGATCGCGATCCCGCGCGGGCCTTCTGCATCACGCCGGTCGACGTCATCGCAGGCATCGACCATGTCCATGACGCGGCGCGCGGAGGCATACCACTCCGCAATCCGATTGAAGTTGTCGACCACCCAGGAGATGGCCATCTGCACCTGCGAGAAGGCGGCGGCGAGCTGCGTCACCTCGCCGAGCGACAGGTCTCCCTGCAGATACTTAGGCGCCGCGAACAAGAGCGGCACGACAGGTGTCATGGGACCGATCGAGTTCGTGATCCAGGTCAGGCGGCCATGCTGCTGCACGATCCTGAGCCAACGCTGCACGACGGTGTCGTAGATGCGCGCGAGAATGCGCCGCTCGCTCTGCTCGCCGCCCATGAGGGCGACGCTCTCGGAGTTGTCACGCAGGCGCATGAGCGCAAAGCGGAAGTCGCCTTCGGCTTCGTTCTTGCGGCCGACATAACCGACGAGGCGGCGCCCGACCCACATAGTGAGCAGCGAACCGACGATCCCGTAGGCCAACGCGATCAGCACCATGTAGGCGGGGATGGTGAGCTGACTGCCGCCGAGCGCGAGGGTGTACGATCCGCCGACCGACCAGAGAATGGAAATGAAGGCTGCCGCTGAAATGATCGCGGTGACGAGGCCGATACCGAGATCGACGAGCGGCTCGCTCGCCCAGCGCGAGTCGTCGGCTATGCGGTATTCGGGGTTGGCAGGTTGCTTCCCCGATTGCGCGAGATGATAGAAGCGCCGGCGCCCGAGCCAGCGCGAGACGACGTCCCCGACGATCCACGCCCGCCAGTGCACCTGCAGGCGTTCGCGCGTGAGGACGATGCCGACGCCGATGGCGGCCATGCAGGCAATGATCAGGAAGAATATCAGTACCGATTCCCAGAGAGCTACCGCATCACGAGCTTCGAGGCTGTCGAAGAACCAGCGCGTCCAATGATTGAGCGCGACCGTTGCTGAGGTGCTCAGCAGGAGGCAGATCGCGAGCACGGCCGTGAGCGTCCAGGCCCGGCGTGCGCCATCGCCACGCCAGAAGCCGCTTGCGAAGTGGGCAAAGCCCCGGACAACCCGCCAGTCGAGGTCGAGACCTGGCGTGCGCGTCTCGGATGCGTCGGATGTACCGGCGCTCGTGGTCATGTGATGAGGATCCCGAAGGGGACGACGGAGGGTTGCCCGAGAACGCGCGCACTTCCCCGCATCGCGAGAACCGGCAGCAGACCCATGCGAGGCCTATCGTCCTGATGTGTGCCCGAATATGGGCGCCTCTAACGTAAAGCCCGATGCAGCGGGTGCTGCGAGCTGGCCTTTTGGATCGTTGTTCAACCCAGTGTCTCGGCGCCGTGCCTGTTGGCGTGACGTTGCTGGCGCACGCTGACAGTTCACGCGCTGTCTTCACGAGCTTGTGAAGTGTAGTGGCCGACGATGGCAAAAGCGAGAGTGTCGATTTTGCAGTGCAGCAAAAGCCGCAGGCCGTCGTGCCGGTGCTACTGGAAGCGGATGGGCGCGATGTAGGAGCGCTGTTCGACCCTCAGGCTCGGCGGGGGAGGTGGGAAGGCCGCGAGCCGGATCAGGAGTAGGGCTGCGTCGTCGAGTTGCGCCAGCCCGCTGGATTTCACGACCTGCGCATCGGTGAGCCGGCCGTTGCCGTCTATCGACAGCCTGACGACGACTGTGCCTTTGGCCTTGGATGCCGAGGCGCGTGCCTTGGCCTCGCGCTGATCCACGGCCAGCAGGGCGGACTGCACGGCGGCACCGTAGGCGTTGACCACACCGGGGCTCGCGGCGGCTGCCGCTGCTTGCGCGGGTTGATTGGGTGCTGCGCCATGCGAAATGGCGCCGCCGGCCGTGCTGGCTGCCGGCGCGGGGGGCGTCGTCGCTTCCTCCCGCGGGGCATCCTCGGTCGGCCTTTCGGGGGGCGCAGGCGTCGGCTCCACGGAGGCGACCTTCACTTCCTCGGGCGGCTTCGGTGGGCTCGTCAGCTGCGGGGCCTCATCGGGCACCACATCCGGCGCCGGTTGCTCGGGTGCCGCGAGCTGGATGGCGGGATCGGTCATTTCGAGAGGTGGCTGCTCGGCTTTCTCCTCCGGCGGGGCCGTCTTTTCCGGGGCCGCCTCGCTGGTCGCGCTGTCCTCGCCGGGCTCTGGAGCCATGTGCGCGGGTGCGGACTGAGCGCTGGAATCGGCCGCAGCCTGGCGCGCGACGATGGCGCTCGCGGGCACGATCGAGACGCTGATGGCATCCAGCGCTTGACCGCCATAGCCGAATTCAATGGGGGGCGCTGAAACCAGCGCCAGCAGCACGAGCACATGCGCGCCGCCGGCCGTGATCATGGCAGCGGTCCCGCGCATGGGATGGCGCTTTGTGCGCGGCGGGGCGCCGTCAGGATCGGCGGGCGGTAATTCGAGGTCAGCTTGAGTGAGAGTGGCGCCACCTGCCGCCGGACGCGGTGAAAGCTCCAATGGAAATGCGGCATCCGCGTTGCCGATCGGCACAACATCGCCGCGCGCCGGACGATGATCGCCGAGCGGGGGCAGCGTCGCATCTGGGACGTCGTCGGCCATCTCTTTCGATCGTGCGCGGTGCAATCCGCGCTCTCCACCATGTTCGGTCGCCGCAATCAAGGGCGGGGATGCCACGCGCTCCTCATGCATCTGGGAGGCCGCCGGCCCGCCGCAATGGGGCGTGCCCGCTCGGCCACAGGCTGACGACAACCGTGCTGCTGCCGGTCGCTCCGTCATTTGCACCTCTTGCCCCCGATGGCTCACTTCCCTAGACGTAACACTATAACAGTAATGTTATAGCATTGGCTGAGCGCCGAGGGGGTGAGAATGAGGTGGTGGTTCTATCGTGGGCTCGGAGGCGGGATGGCGCTTCTGGCGGCCGCCGCTGTGTTGGCCGAGAACGCCCAAGCCCAAATCCAGCTTCCGGGCATCGTCGTCACGAGCCCGAGTCCGGTGCAGCGTCCGCGTCGCGTGCCGACGCCCCGCCCTGCAACGGCGGCAACGCTCGCCGAGCCTGTGGACGCGCCGGCGCCGCTGCCGGGGACGCTGCTCGTCGATGAGGATGCTTTTGTCCCCGTGACGGTCATGAGCGAGCGCGAGATCGAGGCGCGTGCCGTGTCCAACATCGGTGACGTGACGGCGCAGAAGCCGGGCGTCACCGCTTCGACCTTCGCGCCTGGTGCCAGCCGGCCGATCATTCGCGGTCTCGATCGCTTCCGCGTGCGCGTGCAGGAAAACGGTATCGGCACGCACGACGTCTCGGCCTTGTCGGAAGATCATGCCGTGCCGATCGATCCCTTTGCCGCCGAGCGCGTCGAGATCATCCGCGGTCCGGCGACGCTCCGCTACGGCTCGCAGGCCATTGGCGGTGTCGTCGATGTCTCCAACGATCGTATTCCGCAGTTCATGCCGAAGGACGGCTTCAGCGCCGTTCTCAAGGGTGGTCTCGGCTCCGTCGACGACAGTCACGATGGTGGCTTCAAGGTCATGTCCGGCGCCGGCAACGTCGTGCTCTATGCTGACGCCTTCCGCCGCCAGGCCGATGATTACGACACGCCGCGTGGCCGACAGGCCAATTCGTTCGTCGAAAGCTCCGGTTATTCGCTCGGCGCCTCCATCGTCGGCGAGAGCGGCTTCATCGGCGTCTCGTACACGCGCTTCAAGAGCTTCTACGGCATCCCCGGCGAGGACGCGGACGATCATCGCCCGCGCATTGACCTCAATCAGGAGAAGCTGCAGTCGCGCGGCGAATGGCGCCTCAACGACTATGGCATCGAGGCGATCCGCTTCTGGCTCGGCACGACGCGCTACAAGCACGACGAGATCGTCGCGCATGAGGAAGATCACGGCGATCATTCCCATTTCCACGACGAGATCGAGAGCCGCTATACGAACCGCCAGCACGAAGCGCGTCTCGAAGTCCAACATCAGGCCTTCAACTCGCCGATCGGCATTTTCCGTGGTGCCGTCGGCGTCCATTGGGACCAGAAGCGCGTCCGCGGCTTCATCTATGACGATCATCTCGCCGAAGAGATGGATGGGCTCATCGATCCGCCGGCGCGCTCGACCAGCATTGCCGCATTCTGGTTCGAGGAACTCGAGATCACGAAGCGTTTGCGGCTGCAGGCGGCAGCACGCATCGAGAGCGTTCGTGCCAAAGGCACGGGCGTCGAGATCGAGGCGCACGACGATCACTTCCACTATCACGTCGAGGAGCGTAGTCGCTCGTTCGCCCCGAAGAGCGCCAGTCTCGGAGCGCTCTATGAGCTGCCGCTCGGCGTGGTCGCGCGCCTGACCGGCCAGTACACCGAGCGTGCACCGGATGTCGCCGAACTCTTCTCCAAAGGGCTCCACCACGCGGCCGGCACCTTCGAGATCGGCAATCCGGACCTAAAGGTCGAGAAGGCATCGACGATCGAACTCGGCTTCAAGCGCGCACGTGGTGCGCTGCGCTTTGACGCCACGGCCTTCCACACGCGCTATCGCAATTTCATCTTCAAGCGCTTCACCGGTATCGAGTGCGAGGGAACGCTCGCTTCCTGCGGCGAGCACGATCACGACGATGATGACGACGACGATGATCATGACCACGCGCATGGGGACTCGGATCAGCTCGTCTTCTCCCAGCGCGATGCCACATTCAGCGGTGTCGAGCTTTCCGCCCAGTGGGATGCGTTTGCTTTCGGGCGCGGTGTCATCGGCTTCGAAGGACAGTACGACTTCGTCAACGCGAAGTTCTCCGGCGGCGGCTATGTTCCGCGTATTCCGCCGCATCGGCTCGGCGCCGGCATCTACTATCGCGATGCCAACTGGCTCGCGCGTGTCTTCGCGCTCCACGCCTTCGATCAGGACAAAGTAGCGTTCGACGATATCAAGGATACGCCGACGGATGGCTACACGCTGCTCAATGCGGATCTCTCGTACACATTCGCGCTGCAACCCGAGATCGGCCGGATATCACCGCAGATGACCATCGGACTGAGAGCCGAGAACCTGCTTGATGAGGACGTGCGCAATCACGTCTCCTACAAGAAGGATGAAGTGCTTCAGCCTGGGCGCACGATCCGTCTCTATGGCGTGGTGAGATACAACTGAAGAGTGGCAATGGCATCCACAGCATTAAGGGGAACTTAAAGCCTGACCCATAGTCTAACGGACGAATTGTTCATTTCGTCCGGACAGACCGGGATGTCATTGCCAGCCGCGCGTCAGTGCCGACATGGATGCAGAGCCGTTCTCGCGGCTCTGATCGCGGTCGGCGTGACTGCGTGTGCCGAGGAGCCGCCGGC
>JAEYPL010000189.1 GCA_023410905.1 Pseudomonadota bacterium | reverse complement strand
TTGCTGGGTTCGGTGGAACGCTTCGCTTGAGATGAACAAGTTCCAGCTAAAGCAGCCGCTCGCGGAACGGTACGATCAGCTCAGGGCCTTCGTTGCGGGCATTGTTGAGGCGCGGATCGACGGTGATGTGCTCGAGCAGATCGTCGGGTGCCGGGCGCAGCATTTCGGCGGCCATCTCGGCCTTGAAGCCGCGCGTATCGAGCCAGGCATCGAAGTGCTCGGGCTGGAGGATCGCTGGCATCCGATCATGGAGCGGTGAGAGGCTTCCGTTTGCGGCGACGGTCAGGATGGCCATGGTGTCGATCTCGCTGCCGTCCGCGCCAAGCCAGCTTTCCCAGAGCCCGGCGAAGGCGAGAAGCCCGTTGTCTGAACGCCGGATGAGATGCGGTTGGCGTGCGCCGGCCTTTCCCGTCCACTCGTAGAAGCCATTGGCCGGTATGAGGCAGCGGCGATGGCGCATAGCACCGCGGAAGGAAGCCTTCTCGGTCGCGCCCTCGGCTCGCGCATTGATCATGAGCGAGAGGCGGGCCGGGTCCTTGACCCACCCGGGAATGAGCCCCCAGCGGACGAGGGCCAATTCGCGTTTATGGTTATGATCGAGGCGGACGATCAGGGTGGGCTGGGTCGGCGCAATATTGTAGCGCGGCGGGAAAGGCTCGCCATTCCATGCGCCGAAATGCTCCCAAACGGCCTCCACGGTTTCTGTCAGATTATAGCGCGAGCACATGGACCTGGTTCTCGGGTCGCGGAAGGCCGGCGGCAGGCCCCAGCCATGCGCGCCACGCCCCTTGGGGTTGGCTCCTTCTTGCTCTAACGTCCCGCTCAAATCAAACACCGCGACCGGCGGGCCCCAGGGGCGAGCTATGACAAGAGAAACTGCCGTATCGAGCGCCCTTGCCTACTACGACAACCAAAAAGAGGGCTATTTCGCCGATCTGGGGCGCTGGGTGGCCGTCCCGACCGAGAGCCAGAACCCTGAGCGCCTGCATGTGCTCGCCGCCTACCTCGAAACGGTGATCAGTCCGGAGCTCGAAGCGCTCGGCTATACCATCAAGATCTATTCGAACCCCCTCCCCGGCTGCGGTCCGGTGCTGCTCGCGACGCGCATCGAGGATCCGGCACTTCCGACATTCATTGCCTATGGCCACGGCGACGTGGTGCTCGGCATGGAAGGGCGCTGGGCGAACGACCGCGATCCCTGGAAGCTCTCCTTCGAGGGCGAGCGCGTGTACGGCCGCGGTGTCGCCGACAACAAGGGGCAGACGCTCGTCCACGTCGCGGCGCTCCGCGAAGTTCTGAAAGCGCGCGGCAAGCTCGGCTTCAATCACAAGTTCCTCATCGAGACGGGCGAGGAAAACGGATCGAAGGGTCTCAAGGAGATCATCGAGGCCAACAAGGCGGACTTTGCCGCGGACGGCTTTCTGGCGTCCGATGGCCCGCGCACGGAGATCGGCAAGCCGAACGTCACGCTCGGGAATCGCGGCTGCTGCAACTTCACGCTGAGTGTCGATCTGCGCGAGGGCGGTCATCATTCGGGCAACTGGGGTGGACTGCTCGCCAATCCCGGCATCATTCTCGCGCACGCCATCGCGAGCATCACGGATGCGAACGGGCGCATTCAGGTCGAGGGCTGGCGGCCCGAGATTCCAGGTCACGTGCGCGAGGTGCTCACAGGTATCGACCGCGATGGCGGGCCGCGTTCGCCGAAGGTGGATGACTTCTGGGGCGAGCCGGGGCTCACGCGCATAGAGAAGATCTCGGCTTTCAACTCTTTCGAGGTGCTGGCCTTCGAGACGGGCAATCCGGCGAAGCCCGTCAATGCCGTACCGCCGAAGGCGCGGGCCGTATGCGCGCTGCGCTATGTCGTCGGCACGGATGAAAACGCCATCGAGAGCAGCCTGCGCCGTCATCTGGACAAGCACGGCTTCACGAGCGTCAAGGTCGAGCCGCCGCCGGCGAGCAACAACGGCCGCTTCTACGCGAGCCGCACGGATCATCGCCATGCCTGGCCGCAGTGGGTCAAAGGTGCGGTGGAGCGCAACTCGAACCAGCCGTGCGGAATCCTGCCGAATGGCGGCGGTTCGAACATGACGTACATGCTGCAATACATCATCGGCATGCCATGCGTGTGGTTGCCGCTGAGCTATGCCGGCTGCTCGCAGCACGCACCGGACGAACATATTCTGATGCCGCTCATGCGCGAGGGAATGCGCCATGTAACCGGCATCTATTGGGACCTCGGCGATCAACAGACAGGTTATCGGCCATGACAGAACTTTGTGATCTCTCGGCGGTGGAGCTGCGCCGTCTCATCGGCCGCAAAAAGGTCTCGCCGCTCGAATTGCTGGATAGCTGCCTCATGCGCATCCGCGCGACGGACGGCGCTATCAATGCCATGGTCGCGCTCGACGAGAAGGCCGCGCGCAAGGCAGCTCGCGACGCCGAGAAAGCCGTCATGCGCGGCGATGATCTCGGGCTCCTGCATGGCTTGCCGCTCGGCGTGAAGGATCTGTCGGATACCGAGGGGCTGAGGACGACATACGGCAGCCTCATCTACAAGGATCACGTGCCGAAGAAGGACAGCGGCATGGTGGCGCGCGTGCGTGCCGAGGGCGCGATCATCGTCGGCAAGACGAACACGCCCGAGTTCGGCGCAGGCGCCAACACCAAGAACAAGGTCTACGGCGCGACGGGCAATCCCTTCGATCCCGAGAAGACGTCGGCTGGTTCATCCGGCGGCTCGGCGGCGGCGCTCGCCGTCAGCCAGGTGCCGATCGCGACGGGCTCCGACTACGGCGGCAGTCTCAGAACGCCTGCAGCTTTCTGCGGCGTCGCAGGTTTCCGTCCCTCGCCTGGCGTCGTGCCGTCGGAGCGCCCCGTATCGCTCAGCCCATTCCCGGTGACGGGACCGATGGGCCGCACGATCGAGGATCTACATCTGCTGCTCAAGGCGCAGATCGACAGCGACAAGATCGATCCGTTCGCCGGCGCCGACGTTCAGGATATCCGGGAAACACTCGGCAATATCGATCTCGGCTCGATCCGCGCTGCCTTCTCGACCGATCTCGGTTGCTGCCCCGTCGATGCGGATATCGCGGCGCTCTTCGAGCAGCGTACGCGCACGTTCCGCTCGGTCTTTGCCGAGACGAGCAACCGTCATCCCGATTTCACCAACGTGCACGAGACATTCGAGATTCTGCGTGGTCTCGTATTCGTCGGCCAACACCGCGAGCGCTACGAGAAGCATCGTGATCTGCTCGGCCCCAATGTGATCGACAACACTGAGCGCGGTCTCCAGTACTCGCTCGGCGATGTGGCGTGGGCCAATGTCGAGCAGACGAAGATCTACAATCGCTATATGGAATTCTTCGACGAAGTCGATGTGCTGATCTGCCCGGCGGCGGCGGTCTCGCCCTTCCCGCATGCACAGCTCTACGTCGATCAGATCAACGGCGAGAAGATGCCGACGTACATGCGCTGGCTCGCGCTCGCCTATGCGCTCACGACCGCGCTGCCGGCCGTTGCCGTCATTTCTTGCGGCGTCGATCACTTCGGCATGCCCTTCGGCATTCAGGTTGCGGGACCGAACGGCTCCGATGCGATGGTGCTGGAGGTCGCGCACGCGCTCGAGCAGGTTCTGGCGGGCAATGCGGAGACGGCGCGGCCGCTGCCGGATCTGTCCAAGCTCGCGCCGAAATGAGCGCGGACGACGCACAGTCCGGATCGGCGGGTGCGTCCGCGACGGCACGCCTGCTCGCGGCGGCGATTTTCTCGGCGGATCGCCATCGCGACCAGCGGCGGAAAGGCGTGCGCGAAACGCCTTACATCAATCATCCGCTGGAAGTCTCCGAACGCATCGTGCGTGTCGCTGGCGTCGATGAGGGCGAGGTTCTGATCGCAGCCATCCTGCACGACACCATCGAGGATACCGAGACGACGGCCGAGGAGATCGAACAGCATTTCGGCGCGACGATCGCCGCGCTCGTACTCGAAGTCACGGACGATCGCTCGCTCACGTGGATGGAACGGAAGCGGTTGGAGATCGAGCACGCATCGGGGCTCACGCCGCGCGCCAAGCTGATCAAGCTCGCCGACAAGATATGCAACGTTGAGGATACCGAAAACATTCCGCCATCGAGCTGGTCGCGCCAGCGCCGCCGGGACTATCTCGATTTCGCCGAGCAGATCGCGCTCGGCTGTCGCG
>JAEYPL010000188.1 GCA_023410905.1 Pseudomonadota bacterium | reverse complement strand
GAAGTGCAGGCCGCGGCTCAGGTCCACATGCTCCGCGCCCGCTGCCCGTAGCCAGTCCAGCCATGTAGGCAGGCCGAACATGCGGCCGAGCGAGTCGTCATGGATGATGGGAAAGCGGGCGAGGTCGTCCGGCGTTTCGAGGGGGCCGAATTGCTCGATGAGGCGCGGGCTCACGATGGGCAGCGTTTCGATTTCGAGAAATTTGCGCGACCAGAGGCCCGGAAATGGTCCAGCCGCATTGCGGATGGCGACATCGACGCCGTCGCCCGCAAAGCTCGCGAGTGTGAGGCTCGCCGAGACCCGCACGTCGAGCTCGGGGTGAGCGGCGAGAAAGCGATGCAGGCGCGGGACAAGCCACTTGGCGGTCAATCCGGGCGGTGCGCTCACCACGAGGATCTGACTATCACCCGTTTCCATAACGCGTTCAACGGACTGGCGAATCTGCGCGAAGGCGGCGTTCAGGCCCGGATAGAGGAGGTCGCCCGCAGGGGTCAGGGAAATCGTGCGCGCGCTGCGGTTGAAGAGCCGCTCGCCGAGAAAGGATTCGAGCCCGGCCACCTGATGGCTGAGGGCGGCCGGCGTGACGTTCAGCTCCTCCGCGGCGCGCGAAAAGCTCAGGTGCCTGGCTGTCGCCTCGAAGGCGCGGAGTGAGTTCAGGGGTGGGAGCAGCTTGGGCATGAACTTATTAGATTATCTCAATCATGGAGTGAGGAAGCCTCGTTTGTAGCACGGAAAATACTGGGTCATATATACTCCACAAACAAAACAAGAGTTGAGGTGAGCTAACATGAGCAAAAACATCTGGGATAATCCGGAGAATATGAGCCAGCTCATCGAGCGGTCGATGCGCCAGGCTCGCGTCGAGCGCTCGAAGGCCGTCTGGGGCATGCTCCAGAGCCTGTTTTCCCGCCCTGAGAGCCGCGAGGTGGAGCTTTCGGATTTCAGCCTCCAGCAGCGTAAATTGCGTCTGGGCTGAGTGAGCTGCGGGGCGCGGGCTTCGTACGCAAACCTAGACACCGCGTCCCGATCCCAACGGGGCAGTCTGGTCAGAGCGCCAGGCTGCCCCGTAGCTTTTGGTGCATGGCGCGGTCCGTCATGTTCAGGCTGAGCGGCGTAACCGAGATGCGGTTGTTGTAGACCGACCAGAGATCGGTGCCCTCGCGCGGATTGGAGCGCCGCCGCGCAAAGCCGAGCCAGTAATACGGGGTGCCCCAGGTGTCGTGCCGCTCCTCGACACCCAGCGGATTGATGTCGCGGCGGCCCTGCTCGGTGACGTCGAGCGCGGCGACCTCATCGGGCAGGCAATCTGGAAAGTTGATGTTCATGAGCGTGCCGTCGGGCCACTCGTGCGCGAGCAGCTTGCGAATGATGCCCGGCGCATGAGCAATGGGCGTCTCCCAGCGCAGATTGTCGGATGGCGAACGCATGCCATAGGCGAGCGAGAGCGCCATGGAGCGGATGCCGAGCTGCGTTCCTTCGAGGGCGCCGGCAATGGTGCCGGAATAGGTGACGTCCTCGGCCATGTTCGCTCCGCGGTTCACGCCGCTCAGCACGAGATCCGGTCCGCCATCCTTGAGCACGTGACGCGTGCCCATGATCACGCTGTCCGTTGGCGTGCCGCGCACCGCATAGACGCGTGGGCTCACCTCGCGCATACGCAGCGGCTCGTTGAGCGAGAGCGAGTGTCCGGTGCCCGACTGATTCGTTTCCGGCGCGAAGACCCAGATCTCGCCATCCGGCCCTGCGACCTCCTCGGCGATTTGGCGCAACGCGTGCAGCCCCGGTGCATCGATGCCGTCGTCGTTGGTCACGAGAATGCGCATGTGTCGGCGGTGCTCCGGCTCGCGTCGAGATTGAGCCTGCCACGATAGAGATTTGAAGTGACAATGGCGAGACCTCGACCGGTCAAAGCAAACCGCGAAACGTCAGATGTCCGCATTATCCGGAAGTCTGCCTGAAGTGGAAAAAAGCTGCCGAGTCAGATAGATTCGCCACAAGTCCAGCAAGGAGACGAGCGCGATGACCGACAGAACGATGCTGGTGGCGGCCGGAAAGAAGGCCATGATTCCCCGCCTGTTGAAGCGGACCCTTCAGATCGCGACGACAGTCGCGCTGACGGCAAGCGTGCTGCTGGTTGTCATCGTCGGCAACGGCTTCCTTGTCGGCAAGGCGCCGAGCTTCAAGAGCGGCTGGAACCTCTGGCTGTCGTTCATCCAGCGGCCTGATATTATCTCCACGATGATCCTGACGGCGGCCGTCGCCGTGGCGTTCGTATATTGGCAGCGCAATCAGGAGCGCAAGGCTGGGGCTGCGCGGTAGATCTGGCCGTCGCTATTTGGGGGCATTCCATGCATATGGCTCAGGTCATGCTGGCCGGCCTACTGCTGCTCGTCGTGTTCGGGCTGTTCGGCAAATTGTGGGGCCATGACACGGTGAGCATTGCCACCGGCGCGAAGTATTTCATCCCCGCCTGGGCAGTGATCGCGCTCGTCAACATGTGGGTTGGCGTTACCAAGGCGGGGTACACCGTCTCTCAGGAGCTGCCGATCCTTCTGATCGTATTTGCCGTCCCGGCGGTGGTGGCCGCGGTCGTCATCTGGCAGCTGGCAAGAGCGTGATCGCGGGCGCCGGAGCGTGAACGCTAGTCGGCAGCGTCCGATTTCGCCCGCGCCAACGGATGGTTCTCGTACACGACCTTCTTGAGGCGCTCTTCGAGGACGTGCGTGTAGATCTGCGTCGTCGAGATATCGGCGTGGACGAGCAGTTGCTGGACGGCCCGCAGGTCGGCGCCGCGATCGAGCAGATGGCTCGCGAAGGCGTGGCGCAGCACGTGCGGGCTGACGCGCTCGGCATCGAGACCGGCTTCGCCTGCGAGTTCCTTCAGTTCGACACCGAGATGTTGCCGTGTGACGTGGCCTTCCGCGCTTTTTGCCGGGAAGAGCCACTTGGCCGGCCGCAATGAGGGCGAGGTATTCGCCGGATCGGCAAGTGCGGTCAGATAGCGGTCGAGCGCCATGCGCGCTTCGTTGTTCAACGGCACGAGACGCTGCTTGTTGCCCTTTCCGGTGATGGTGAGCACGCGCGGATCGCCGGCCAGCACCTGACGCGGCAACGCGACCAGCTCCGAGACGCGCATTCCCGAGGCATAGAGCACTTCCAGCATGGCGTGCAGGCGCAGGGCCCGCAGGCGTTCGCGGCCGGTCGCGGTGTCGATGCGCTGTTGCGCCGTTTCGAGCAGGCGCTCGACCTCGGCAATGGAGAGCGTCTTCGGAAGCGCGCGGGCGAGCTTGGGGCCGCTGAGGCCCGCCGCCGGGTCTTCGTCGACAATCCCTTCCATCATGAGAAAGCGATAGAGCTGCCGCACGGCCGAGATCTTGCGCGCGCGCGTCGTCGTGGCGAAACCCTGCTCGGTGAGATGCCGCACGTAGGCGGCGAGATCGTCGGGCGTGGCATCTTCGGGCGCGCGGCCGAGGTTATCGAGAAACAGTGCCAGATCCTCGAGATCGCGCGCGTACGCGTCGAGCGTATTGCGGGCGGCGCCTTTCTCGGCCGCCTGCATTTCGAGGAACGTGCGGATTTGCATCCGGCTCGCGGGATCCGGCTGGCTCATGCAACCGATTATCCTGCGATTCGGCGCCCTCAGGCCAGATCGCGGCCCTTCCGGACGAGATCGATCACCTTGGCGACGGCGGCGTCGATGCCGATGGTCTCCTTGGCGCCGCCCTTGCGCGTCTTGATCTCGGCTTCGCCCGCCTTCACTCCCTTCGGCCCGATCACGAACTGATAGGGGAGGCCGATGACATCCATGGTCGCGAACTTAGCCCCCGCGCGCTCGTCCGTGTCGTCGTAGAGCACGTCGATGCCGGCATTGGTCAGCTTCTCGTAGACGGCCTCGGCGGCGGCATCCGTGTCTTTGTCACCAACCTTGAGGTTCACGAGGCCGACCTCGAAAGGCGCGACCGGCATGGGCCACACGCAGCCGGCTTCGTCATGGCTTGCTTCGATGATCCCTCCGACGAGCCTCGACACGCCGACGCCGTACGAGCCCATGTGCACGGCGACGAGCTTGCCGTCCGGTCCCTGCACCTTGCAGCCCATGGGCTCGGAATACTTCGTGCCGAAATAGAAGATGTGCCCGACCTCGATGCCGCGCGCGGACACCTGCTTGTCGGCGGGGACATCGGCAGCAAACTTCGCCGCGTCGTGCTTCTCGTCGGTGGCGGCGTATTGCGAGGTCCACTGCTTGATGATCGGCGAGAGATCGCCGTCGAAATCGACGTCCTTGCCCGGCACCGGCATCTCGATGAGATCCGTGTGGCAATAGACCTGGCTTTCGCCGGTGTCGGCGAGAATGATGAACTCGTGGCTGAGATCGCCGCCGATCGGGCCTGTATCAGCGGCCATGGGGATCGCCTTCAGACCCATGCGTGCGAACGTGCGCAGGTAGGCGACGAACATGCGGTTGTAAGCGTGGCGGGCGGCATCTGCGTTGAGGTCGAAGGAATAGGCATCCTTCATGAGGAACTCGCGGCCGCGCATGACGCCGAAACGCGGGCGCACCTCATCGCGGAACTTCCACTGGATGTGATAGAGGTTGCGCGGCAGATCCTTGTAGGACTTCACGCTGTCGCGGAAGATCTCGGTGATCAGCTCCTCGTTGGTGGGCCCATAGAGCATCTCGCGCTCGTGCCGGTCCTTGATGCGCAGCATCTCCTTGCCGTAGGCGTCGTAGCGACCCGACTGGCGCCAGAGATCGGCCGACTGGATGGTCGGCATCAGCACCTCGATGGCGCCCGAGCGGTTCTGCTCCTCGCGCACGATCTGCTCGATCTTCTTCAGCACCTTGTAGCCGAGCGGCAACCAGGAATAGATGCCGGCGCTCGACTGCTTGACCATAGCGGCGCGCAGCATGAGCTGGTGGGAGACGATCTCGGCCTCTTTCGGCGTCTCGCGCAGTACCGGCAGGAAGAAGCGTGTGAGGCGCATGGGCGGGCTCTCGAAGTGTTGCGATTTGTGTTGCGATGATCGCAACCGGTGCTGATTGTGTTGCAGTCAATACAGCTTAGCTGTTGCGATAGAATTGTGTTTAGCGCAACACCCGCCTCCTCTAGCGGCTTCAGCCTCAAGAGGCAATCACGGGCCTCCGATGGTAGCCCGGTCGCCGATTTAGTGTGCAACGCACGCTGATTACCCGGCTTTGTGTTCCCCGGAACCATCTGCTAGAGAGGGCCGAGATTGCGGCAGGCGGCTGCCGCCACAGTGAGCTTCGGACATTTCCCATGCCCAACGCCCCCAAAAAGCCCCTCGTCATCGTCACGCGCAAGCTGCCGGAGATCGTCGAGACGCGCTGTCGGGAGCTTTTCAATGCGCGCCTCAACCTCGATGACACGCCCATGTCCCAGGCGGCGCTCGTCGAGGCTGTGAAGGCTGCCGAGGTCCTGGTACCGACGGTGACGGACCGCATTGACCGCGCCGTGCTGTCCCAGGCGGGGCCGCAGCTCAAGTTGATCGCCAACTTCGGAACCGGCGTCGACAACATCGACCTCGATACTGCGCGCAATCGCGGCATTACCGTCACCAATACGCCGGGCGTTCTCACCGAGGACACGGCCGACATGACCATGGCGCTCATCCTCGCGGTGCCGCGCCGCGTCGTCGAGGGCGCGACGCTGCTCAAGGATCCGCGCACGAACTGGACGGGCTGGTCGCCGACCTGGATGCTCGGACATCGCATCTTCGGCAAGCGCCTCGGCATCATCGGTATGGGCCGCATCGGTCAGGCCGTGGCGCGGCGCGCGGCGGCCTTCGGCCTGCAGGTGCACTATCACAATCGCCGCCGCCTCTCCGAGGAGATTGAGCAGGATCTGGACGCCACCTATTGGGATAGTCTCGACCAGATGCTGGCGCGCATGGACATCATCTCGGTCAACTGCCCGCATACGCCGGCAACGTATCACCTGCTCTCGGCGCGGCGCCTGAAGCTGATGAAGCCGACGGCCTACCTCGTGAACACCGCGCGCGGCGAGGTGATCGACGAGAACGAGCTCGCGCGCCTGCTCGAGACGGGCGCCATCGCGGGGGCGGGCCTCGACGTGTTCGAGAACGAACCGGCGGTCAATCCGAAGCTGCTCGCCTCGCCGCGTGTCGTCGCGCTGCCGCACATGGGCTCGGCGACGCTCGAAGGCCGCATCGACATGGGCGAGAAGGTCATCATCAACATCAAGACCTTCCTCGACGGCCACGCACCGCCCGACCGTGTCTATCCGGCCATGTTCTGATCGTCACGTCGGAACCAGGGACTTTATCCGCGGGTTATCCACAGCGTCGGGCGCCGGTAAGCGTCTGCCCGATGCTATGTTTTCCAACGATTCGCCCATGCTTTGTCTTTGCGTGCGGGCACCCGTGAAAGGGGAGGCCGGACATGGCAGATGGCAGCAGGACGATCGAGATCGAGGCGGAAGCCGCCGCAGCGGAAGCCGCTCGCGAGGCCAAGGAAGAGGCGCTCCAGCAGCATCAGTCAACGTTGCCTGGGCCCTCCGGCAAGCGCAGCCAGCGGGTGCGCCGCGGCAAGGGCGACTGGCACGAATTCTCGATCAATGTCTGGATCACCAACCTGAATTCGGTTGAGTTCGGCATTTTCAAGCACAGCCGCAACCGTGCGAAGTCACGCCAGTTCACGACCGACATGGACGTGTTCGCCGAGGTGACCGAGAACGGCGAGCGCACGGGACTCATCGCTTACCGCGAGGAGCTTTGGAAGAAGAAGGAAGGGATGGACCGCCGCCTGGTGCTGCGCCTTTTTGGCGACAAGCTCAATTGGCGCGCGACCATGGACCTGATGCTGGCGCGCTCGCTGCAGCTCACGATCGGTGCGCGCGGCATCCCGGTTTCCGCCTACTCTGTCAATACCGGCGAGCAGGTCCACAACATCTACGTCGAGCGCTCGGCCAACAAGTGGCCGCTCATGCCGGAGCACTATTCCTTCTTCGTGCTCGATAATCACCAGCCGATCTTCTACCGCCTGCGTCGCGATATGATCGACCTCGGCGGCGACTTCAAACTGTACGATGCGGCAGGCAATCTCGTCGCGTACCTCGACGGCGCCATCTTCACGATTGGAGGTCGGTGGCACTGCCGCATTCTTCGCGAGCACGCCGATCCGCGCCTGCTTCACGTGTTGAAGCTCTTTATCGGCAAGGAGATCTTTGCGCGTGACGTCCGCAGCCATCTCAAGCATCTGTACCGTGACGTCCGCGCCGGCCGGATCATCCCGAAGATCGACCGCCAGGAAGCCGACCTCTATATGAACCCGCGACGGATGCGCTGACGGCGGCAGGAGCGCCAATTTCGACTATATTCGAACGTACCTAGCATCCCGATCCAGCGGGAGGTTTGTGCATGTTCAAGCTGTCGAAGCTCGTGGTGGCCGCCATGATGACATTTATGTCGCCAGCGCCTGCAGTGCACGCCGCCGAGCCGTTCCCTCTGCCCAGTGCCGATCCGGCTTCGCTTGGCCTGTCGTCGAGCGGGCTGAAGCGGATTGCCGACACGCTCAACGCGGACATCGCGAAGGGCCAGATCCCGGGTGCTGTGCTCCTGATCGCGCGTCACGGCAAGATCGGTTACTTCGAGCCTTTCGGTTATCGCAATCCAGAGACTAGGGAGCCGATGACCAAGGACGCGATCTTTTCGATCGCCAGCATGACGAAGCCGATTGTCTCGGTCGGCATCATGATGCTCGTTGAGGAAGGCAAGGTCGAGCTCTCCGATCCGATCGGGAAGCAGCTTCCGGAGATCGCCGCGCTGAGGGTTGCCGAGAACCTGCGCGCGCGCAACGGAGAGGTCGAGACGCGACCTGCCAAGCGCCAGCCGACGATCGAGGATCTGCTCCGCCACACGTCCGGCATGACTTCCGGCAATCGCGGCAAGACGGCTGTGCACAAGCTCTGGCCGTACAGTGGTGCACGCGCCGCTGTGCGCATGACAGGCGAGGAGCTTCTCGAAACCATCGCCAAGCTGCCGCTCCTGCACGATCCCGGCGCCGCGTGGGACTATGGATTTTCGACCGACGTCCTGGGCCTGCTGATCGAAAGAGTATCCGGCCAGAAGCTTTCGCAGTTTCTTTCCGAACGTCTCTGGAAGCCGCTCGGCATGGCCGATACCGGATTCGCCATTCCCGAGGGCAAGTGGGAGCGCTATGCGCACGCGTTCGACGATAGTCCGCGCACCGGCAAGCGGCAGCGGGTTCTGCATGCGGAAGGCAAGCCTCTCAAGTACGAATGCGGTGGCGGCTGCGCGGTATCGACGGCGGCCGACTATGTTCGCTTCACGCAAATGCTGCTGAACGGCGGCGCGCTCGACGGCGTGCGCGTACTCAAGTCCGAGACCGTTGCCGATATGACCTCCAATCATCTCGGCGCAAACTTCGGCGTGGATGCCGAGGGCACACGACCCGGCTTCGGTTTCGGCTTGGGCTTCGCGGTACGCCTCAAGCCCGGCACGTCGTCGGCGCCGGGCAGCGTCGGTGAGTACAATTGGGGTGGCGCTTACGGCACTTACTTCTGGAATGACCCGAAGCTCGGCCTGACCGTTGTCTTCATGTCTCAGGCTCCAGGCCCCATCCGCTACCATTACCGCAAACTTCTGCCGAAGCTCGTCCATCAGGCGCTTGTTCAATAACCGCGGCGACGTTAGCGAATGCAGCACAGCGCGCCGGCATGAGCTGCCCGGCATCCGCGGCGTAGTTCGGCCATGTGAGTCGGTCTATTCTTTCGCTTCACTCGGCGCCGCAAAGAGCGTCGGGGCCTGACGGGAGAAAACCAGCCCATGACACTCGCGACATCCATGAAAGGTTTATGCGCGGCAGTGATGATGGTGCCGCTCGCAATGGACGCTCACGCAAACGGCAAGGACCCGTTGCCGCGCGTCGATCCGGCTGCGGTCGGCCTTTCCGCCGAGCGCCTTCAGCGCATCGGCCCGGCGCTCAAGGCCGAGATCGAGAAGGGGCAGCTCCCGGGCGCCGTCGTGGCAATCGCCCGGCGCGGCAAGCTCGCGTACTTCGAGAGCTTCGGTGCGTTGGACCCCGAAACAAAAGCGCCGATGCGCCACGACGCGATCCTCTCGATCGCCAGCATGACCAAGCCGATCGTGTCGGTTGGGATCATGATGCTGCACGAGGAAGGCAAGCTCTCGATCGCTGATCCGATCGGCAAGCATCTGCCGAAGCTCAAGGACATGAAGGTCGCCGACTTCAAGACGGATGCGGCCGGCGTGGTGACGTTCGAGACCAAGGCGCCCAAGCGCCAGCCGACGATCCAGGATCTGCTGCGTCACACCTCGGGCATCCCCTACGGCGCGCGCGGCAACACGCCCGTGCACAAGATGTGGCCGCCGAGCTCCGGCGGCACGGCAATCGCCTACACGGGCGCCGAGTTCCTCGACAAGATCAGCACGCTGCCGCTGCTCTACGAGCCCGGCACGGTTTGGGACTACAGTCTGTCGGTCGACGTTCAGGGCCTCATCATCGAGGCGGTGTCGGGCCAGCCGCTGGGGACGTTCCTCGCCGAGCGCATCTTCAAGCCGCTCGGCATGGAGGATACGTCGTTCGCCGTGCCCGACGCGAAGCGGGAGCGTTTCGCCGGCCACTACGCGATCAATCCCACCACGGGCAAGCCGCAGTCCGTTCTCCACGCCAAGGACGCCAAACCGCTCAAGCTCGATTGCGGCGGCGGTTGCCTCGCATCCACGGCCGCCGACTACATCCGATTCTCGCAGATGCTGCTCAACGGCGGCGTCCTCGAAGGCAAGCGCCTGCTCGGAAAGCATACGGTCGCCTACATGGCCTCGGACCATCTCGATCCGGAGGTTCAGAACAATATCTACGTTCTTGATGCTTCGCGCGTCGGCTACGGTTTCGGTCTCGGCGTCGCGGTCCGTCGCCAAGACGGCATCTCCGGCGTCGCCGGCAGCCAGGGCGACTACAATTGGGGCGGTGCCTACGGGACGTATTTCTGGAACGACCCGAAGGAGGAACTGACGGTCGTCTACATGGCCCATACGCCAGGCCCAGGCGTGCGCCAGCATCATAGGGCGCTGATGCACGCTCTGGCGCTGCAGGCGATCGTGGAGTAACGACAACGGCAGAAATGCCGCCCGTCCAGTCATTGCCGTCAAACGGAGAGAAAGCCATGCCGTTCGCATCGAACCCCGGTACCGTCCTCCAGCGGGCCGCCCCCGCGGAACTTGGTTTCGATGTCGGGCGGCTCGGCCGTATTCGCGAGGCCATCGATCGCGAGGTGGCGGCGGGCATGATCCCGGGCGCCGTCGTCGGCATCGCGCGGCGCGGCAAGATCGCCCTGCTCGAGGGCTATGGCTTTCGCGACAAGACGGCCGGCACACCCATGTGGGCCGATGCCGTCTTCTCCATTGCCTCCATGACCAAGCCGATGGTTTCCGTCGGCATCATGATCCTGGCCGAGGAGGGGCGGCTCCTCCTCGGTGATCCCGTCTCGAAATTCCTGCCGCAGCTTGCCGGCATGAAGGTCGCGAAGTCGACGACGAGCGATACGCTCGAGACGGTGCCGGCCGAGCGCGAGATGACCGTGCAGGATCTGCTGCGTCACACGTCCGGCCTCACGTATCAGAACCGCGGCACGAGCGCCGCCTATCGCGCCTATCCCGTGCATGGGACGAGCGCGACGCTCGACAAGGAGGAGTTCCTCGTCCAGCTCGGCAAGGCGCCGCTGCTTTATCAGCCGGGCTCGACCTGGGAGTACGGTCTCTCGACAGATATTCTCGGTTTCATCATCGAAGCGGTTTCGGGCCAGCGCCTCGGCGAGTTCCTTTCGCAGCGCCTGTGGCAGCCGCTCGGCATGGCCGACACGGGTTTCGAGCTGACTGATCACACGCGTGAGCGCTATGCCCGCTCTCTGCCGAAGGACCCGCTGACGGGTGATCCGCTCGTCGTGCATCACGCGACGGGCAAGCTCTCGAAGTGGGAGTCGGGTGGCGGTGGCTGCGTTTCGACAGCGGCGGACTACCTGCGCTTCACGCAGATGCTGCTCGACGGCGGCGTCGGCAATGGACAGCGCATTCTCGGCCGCAAGACCGTCGCGCTCATGACGTCCGATCATCTCGGCGACAGAATCGTCAATCGCATTGCCGCCAGCATGGACCCGGCATTCGACGGCTATGGCTTCGGCCTCGGCTTTGCCGTGCGCAAGCAGCAGGGCATCGCGGCGGCGAACGGTACGCCGGGCGACTACTATTGGTCCGGCGTCTACGGCACGTACTTCTGGAACGATCCCGCCGAGCAGATGACGGTTGTCTCCATGATCGTCGCGCCGGGCCCGCTCAGGCTGCGCTACCGCCAGCTCATTCGCTCCCTGGTACTCCAGGCCATGACCGACTGAGCCGCGTCACCATCAGGATTGCATGACATGACCGCCGCCCCGACCGGACTGCACGCGCTCGCCCAGGGCGTGATCCTCTCGCCGTTCACCCGCATTCGCCGCCTCCTCGATGGCGTCGAGCCGGGCATGTCCCCGCCCATCGAGCTGATGGTCGGCGAGCCGCGCGAGATCATGCCGAGCTTCGTGCCCGATAGGATGGTCGAGGCGAAGGATACGCTCGCCAAGTATCCGCCGATCCGGACGAGCGAGGAGCTGCGCAAGACCATCGGCACCTGGATCGAGCGGCGTTACGGTATTACGGGGACCATCGATCCGCTGCGGCACGTCCATCCGCTCAATGGCTCGCGTGAGGGGTTGTTCTTCGCGATCCTGCCGGCTGTTGGACGCAAGGTTGTCGAGGGGCGTCCGGTCGTCCTTCTGCCGAACCCCATGTATCACGCCTATCTCGGCGCGACGTACGCGGCGAACTGCGAGGCGGTGTTCCTCGATGCCACGGCCGAGACGGGCTTTCTGCCCGACCTCGACGAGCTGGAGAAGCAACCCGAGACGCTCGCGCGCACGGTTGCCTTCTACCTCTGCTCGCCGGCCAATCCGCAGGGTGCCGTCGCCAGCCCCGACTACATCCGCAAGGCGCTCGCCCTCGCGCGCCAATACAACTTCATGCTCTTTTTCGACGAGTGCTACTCGGAGATCTACACCAAGGAGCCCCCGATCGGCGGCTTGCAGGTCGCGGCGCGCACGTCTGAGGGCTTCAAGAACATCATCGTATTCAACTCGCTCTCGAAGCGGTCGAATCTGCCGGGTCTCCGCTCGGGATTCGCTGCGGGCGACGCCGATTTCCTCGAAACCTTCGCCGAGATCCGCAATCTCACGGCCCCGCAGATGCCGGGTGTCGTCCAGCACGCCTCCGTGGCCGTCTGGAGCGAGGAGCAGCATGTCGCCGTCATCCGGCAGGCGTACCGGGCCAAATTCGACGTCTGCGACGAGGTTTTAGGCGATCGCTTCGGCTACAAGCGCCCTGCTGGCGGCTTTTTTCTGTGGCTCGATATGAGCCATCTCGGAGGTTCTATTCCCGCCACCGTAACTCTTTGGAAACGCTGCGGTGTAAAGGTTGTCCCGGGTGCCTATTTGGCACAGCCGAATGCACGTGGGGTCAATCCGGCGGAACAGTACATTCGTGTCGCGCTTGTGCACGATGTGGCCACGATCCGGGAGGCGCTCCAACGTGTTGTTGCAATCGGGGCGTAACAGCAACTTGGGATCATGGCGTTGCAGGGCTCCAGCTATGAGCCGAGGCCGATACTTCCACACCCGTTGGAAGAGCGGCTGAAGGGCAGCTTTTGGCGGCTCGCGGGGCTAGTCCTCGCGGGGCTGACGGCGGCTGGCTGGCTGAGCCTCATCTCCTGGTCGGCTGCGGATCCGAGCCTGACGCACGCGGCAGGCGGCGCGACGCGCAACTGGATGGGGCCGCTCGGCGCCATCTTCTCCGATCTACTCCTGCAATCCGTCGGCCTCGCGGCCATCTTCGGCATGGTCATCGTGACCTTCTGGAGTGCGGAGCTCATTCTGCGCCGGCGGCTGATCGATGCGCGCTGGCGGATCATTGTCGCGCCTTTCGCCCTGCTGGTGCTGGCTGGCGCACTGGCGTCACTGCCCGTGCCATCGAGTTGGCCGCTGCACCACAGCCTCGGCGGCGCATTCGGCGGCATGGTGCTGAAGGTCGCCTCGAGCGGCTTCGCGCTCATCAATCCGGCGCGGGCTGGGCTCGTCGCGGGGCTCATGCTCTTTGCGGGCGGCATGTGTGCGCTCTCGGCAGCGCTCGGTCTCACGCAGCGCGAGTTTGCGCTGCTCTGGCAGCGCGATCCGCGCGCCGAGCCAAGTGTCTTCGGCGAGGCCATCAGCGGCCTGACGCAGCGTCTCAAGGCTGGACGCAGCAATTGGCGTCGCCCGGACGAGCACCAAGGTTTTTATAACGAGCCAGACTTCGTGCCGCCGACCGGCCCGATGATGCGCTACGCCGAGGCAACCGATCGCAGGCCGGTCCACCGCGCACCTGCTCCGCCGCCGCAGTCTCACATCGATGATGACGTAGCTCCGACGACCTTCGACACGGCGACCGAGAAGCAGAGCCGCATCATCGCTGAGCGCTTTGCACCACCCGGCGGGCGTCCTCAGCGCGGGCCGAGTCTCGAGCGCGAACCTACCTTCGCGCCTGAGCCTCCCATTCCGGAGCCGGCACCACGGCCAGCGCCGCCACCTCCGCGTCGTCGCGCCGCGCGCCCGCGCGGCTTCCAGCGC